>CAKUYY010000002.1 GCA_934717555.1 uncultured Clostridium sp. | reverse complement strand
ATTCATCAATTTCATTGCTTCAATGATGCACAGGATATCTCCCTTTTTCACATGGCTTCCCACTTTAACGTAGGGCTCTGCTTCCGGGGAAGAAGAAGCATAAAATACCCCTACCATAGGAGCTTTCTGCTCTTTTCCCTCTACTGCTGGCGCCTTTTCTGCCTGTACTGGGGACTCCGCTGCTGAATCTGGAGCCTCAGCTGGAACTGCCTGTATCGGAATCACAGGAGCGGCGGGAACAACCGGGGCAGCCGTCACAGCAACCTGATTCTGTACATTGCGTTCCAGCCGGATCTTACAATCTTCCTCTTCTATTTCCATTGCGGTAAGGCTGGATTTTTCCATCATTTCCACCAAAAAACGGATATTTTTCGTATTCATTTGGATTTACCCCCTCAGATTTTTTGAAAAACCAGACAGGCATTGTGTCCACCAAAGCCCAAAGAGTTGGACATGGCATATTGAATGTCAGCCTTGACCGCCTGATTGGGAACATAATTCAGGTCACATTCCGGATCAGGTTCCTCATATCCAATGGTGGGAGGAATGACACCGTCTTTCAGGGCCAGAACAGAAGCCACTGTTTCCACTGCACCCGCAGCACCTAACATATGGCCGGTCATAGATTTTGTGGAGCTGATGAAGACATCCTTCGCCCGTTCTCCCAAAACAGCCTTGATCGCCAGGGTTTCTCCCTTATCGTTGAGAGGAGTACTAGTACCATGGGCGTTGATATACAGCGTTCCCTCTTCCAGGGCGCCCGCTTCCTTCAAAGCCATGCGCATCGCATCCGCCGCGCCTTTTCCTTCCGGATGGGGGGCCGTTACATGGTAAGCATCACAAGTATTGCCATAGCCGACCACTTCCGCATAAATCTTGGCACCGCGCTGAACTGCGTGTTCGTACTCCTCCAATACCACGATGGCGGAACCTTCACCCATAACAAACCCGTCGCGGCGCTTGTCAAAGGGGATGGAAGAGCTCTTGGGATCATTGCGGGTAGAGAGCGCCATGCAGTTGGTAAAACCGGCTACCGCCAAAGGATTGATGGTGGCTTCCGTACCGCCTGCAATGACCGCCTGGGCATATCCGTGTTTAATGGCACGGTAGGCTTCCCCAATGGCGTTTGTGCTGGTAGCGCATGCTGTTACCACCGGCAAGGAGGGACCTTGCGCATTATACTTGATAGCGATATCGCCCGCCGCCATGTTGCTGATCATCATGGGAATAAAATGAGGGGAAATTCTCTTCGGTCCATTGGTAAGCAGCTTTTCTGTCTGCGTCACAAAAGTTTCCATGCCCCCGATACCAGAGCCCACATAAACGCCCAGCTTTTCCGGCTCCAGCGTTCCTACAATGCCGCTGTCCTGTACCGCCTGTTCTGCGGCCGCTAGGGCGTATTGGCAGAACAGGTCCATCTTTCTGGCCTCACTTTTGGGAATATATTGCAGAGGATCAAAATCCTTTACTTCAGCCGCAACCTTAACTTTATAGTCTTCTGTATCAAAACGGGTGATAAAATCGATCCCACATTTGCCGTCTGTCAACGACTTCCAGAAGGTTTCCACATCATTGCCCACAGGGGTAATTGTACCAAGCCCTGTTACCACTACTCTATTCATATGATTCTCTCCTATCTACAAAAGCCTTATCCTTGTGAATTGAGGGAATTTTACATCGCCATGCCGCCGTCTACGCGAAGCACCTCGCCGGTAATATAGCGCGCGCTGTCCGAAGCCAAAAAAGCCACTGCCTTGGCGATATCTTCCGGTTCTCCCGGCTTTCTCATGGGGATCATCGCTTTCATGGCGTCCTTTACCTTATCGCTGAGTACCTCTGTCATCTCCGTATTGATATATCCAGGAGCCACCGCGTTACAGGTCACGCCGCGCGCTCCCAATTCTTTGGCCACAGACTTAGTCAAACCGATCAATCCCGCTTTAGAACTGGAATAGTTGGCCTGTCCAGCGTTGCCATTGAGGCCTACCACGGAAGTGATATTGATAATACACCCGGCACGCTTTCTCATAAAGTGGGAATAAGTATGTTTGATCATATGGAACGCGCCCTTGAGGTTGATGTCCACTACCTGGTCAAAATCCTCTTCTTTCATAGAAAGTACCATGCCATCCTTAACAATCCCCGCATTGTTTACCAGAATATCCAGGCCTCCAAAATCCTCCAGCACCTTACTCACCAGCTCTTTTGTGGCCTCAAAGTCGGCTACATTACAGCGGTAAATTTCCGCCTTGCGTCCCATGGACTGGATTTCTTCCTGTACTTCTTTGGCTTTCTGTTCATTGCCCGCATACACAATCGCCACGTTGGCGCCCTGCCGGGCCAATTCCAAAGCGATAGCCCTGCCGATTCCTCTAGAGGCGCCGGTAACCAGCGCATTCTTTTCCTGTAACATCTTTATACTCCCAGAGCGGCCGCTACCGCATCCAGATCCTCCTTGTTTTCAACTTTAAACGCCTGCACCTGCGGCGCTGTTTTCTTAATTAAGCCGGTAAGGGTTTTGCCCACGCCCACCTCAATAAAAGTATCTACACCATCAGCTACCATCCGTTCTATGGTCTTCTGCCATAAGACGGGGCTTTGACACTGTTTGCAAAGAAGCTCTTTGGCGTTTTCCCCGTAAGGAAGGGCTGTCACATTCGCATATACTGGCATTTGAGGCGCCGCCAGAGTTTTGTCCTGCAAATATTCCTCCAGCCCCCGGGCCGCGCTTTCCATATAAGGGGAATGGAAAGCACCGCTGACCGCCAAGGGCACAGCCTTTCCGCCCGCCGCTTTGACGTCAGCGCACAGCTGACCAAGGGAATCCGCCGAAGCCGCCACCACCGTCTGCTTCGGGCAGTTATAATTGACCGGCCACGCATCCTTATATTGGTCGCACAGGCGCTCCACCTCGGAAGCATCCAGTTTGAGCACCGCCGCCATGGCCCCGTGATTGGCCTGGGCCGCCTCTTCCATCAGCTGGGCCCGGGCGCATACCAGCGCAAACGCCTCTTTGTGGGAAAGCATTCCGGAAAATCCCACTGCCGCAATCTCTCCCAAAGAAAAACCCGCGACACAATCAGGATGGATTCCCCGTTCCAGTACAGCCTGAGCCGCCGCCAGATCCACAGCAAATACACAAGGCTGGGTATTGATGGTCTGCCCCAATTCCTCTTTGGTTCCTTCCATGCACTGATGGAGTGTTCCCGGCCGGACTTCCTCCGCCATATCAAATACTGCTTTCGCCGCCTGAGAGCACTCCTGCAATTCTTTTCCCATACCGGGTACTTGCGCTCCCTGGCCGGAAAATACAAATGCTATTTTACCCAATGGTTTCCACCGCCTTTTCCTTTTCCATTGCTCTGCTTACAGCAGGCCTTCTATAATCTTCACCAGATCCCCTACGGTGTTGATAGCTTCGTCTACTTCGATTTCCACATGAAATTCATCTTCTAAATTCATCACCAGTTCTACAGTGTCCAGAGAATCAATTCCCAAGCTCTCCATGGTGGTTTCGGGTTGAATGATGGCTTTATCGATCCCTTTGTATTCCGCCAGGATCTGTTTTACCTGATCCAGCACCAAAGCAATTCCCCTCCGCCCCTATTTATTCCAGCGGAGCACACAGCTGGCTGAAGTCAAACCCGCGCCAAACGCGGACATGGCAATCAGATCACCGTTTTTCAGCTTTCCCTGCCGGTTGATCTCATCCAAAGCGATAGGAATACTGGCCGCAGACGTATTCCCATACCGGTCAATATTGCATACATACCGGTCCTCAGGAATGTGTAGTTTATGGCGGGCCGCGTCAATGATGCGGATATTGGCCTGATGAGGAATGACAAAATTGATATCTTCCTGTTGTACCCCCGCGTCGCGGATGGCTTTTTCCAAGCCGTCGCTCATAGCCCCTACCGCGAATTTGTAAACCTCCCTGCCATTCATCCGTATAGTGGGACGCTGGCTTCCCAGCTGATATTTGGGGCAGGTATTCTCCCCGTGGGGAATGACCAGGCAATCCAGGTCCCCTTTTGTATGCAGATATACCGATAAAAGGTCATCGCCTTCTCCTAACACGGCAGCACCGCAGCCGTCTCCAAACAGCACGCAGGTAGAACGGTCTTCCCAATCCACAGAATTGGTAACATTGTCGGCTGCTACCACCAACACCTTTTTCACAGTTTTGCGCACAAAAAAGCCCGCCGCTATATCCAGGGAATAAATAAATCCAGAACAAGCCGCGTTCACATCAAACGCCGGGCAGTTGGCCCCAATCCTTTTTTGTACAATACAAGCCTGCGCAGGGCTGCAATATTCTCCCCGGAAGGTGGCGCAAATGATTAAATCCAATTCTTCCGGAGAAACGCCGGCATCTTCCAGCGCCAACTTAGAGGCCTCTATGGTCAAATCACTCAGGCTCTCTGTCGTACATACCCTTCTTTCACGGATACCGGAACGGGTACGGATCCACTCGTCGCTCGTATCCACGATCGTGGCCATTTCATCGTTTGTCATCACATAAGACGGAACACATTTTCCAGTTCCCAAAATACGAAAACTCATTTATTGTCCTCCAATTTCTTTACCTTTTTGCCGAGAAAAAGGTTCATTTTAGAAAGGCTGCTGAGAAGAATATCCCTTTCCTCATCAGAGAAGTCCCGGGCGATATTGTAAGCCATGCTTCGATGGAAGCGGCGGTGCAAACGGTTCACACGCCTTCCCTGATCTGTCAGCTGGACATAAACCAGCCGCTTGTCTGAGGGGTCCCGACGCTTGACCACATAGCCCTTTTTCTCCAGTTTATTCACTGCGATGGTCACGGAGGAAAGCGTGACGGACAACTGGGCGGCAATATCGCTGATCGTCCTTCCCGTCTCCTCTCCTTTGCCCAGCACTTCCAGCAGGTGAACCTCATTGATAGAAAGATTAAACTTTTTGGCGCTGTGCACCATGGACTCCTCTACTTTGGATATTAATGTATAGGACTGCGTCAACATATCGGCAAGCTGTTCACAAAACACGGCATCCCACCTCTTTTCTCAGAAGCTTTCAAAATCTGATTCCTTGTTTTTTAAGGAGATTCCTTAGGAAAAACAGGAATCCTTTAATAATTAGTTTGACAATCTAAGTATCCATTATAAACTTTGTGATTGATTTGTCAAGCAAAAGCAATCACTAATTTCCATATTTTGTATATTGAAAAAAGGCATATTAGATTGATTTTTCTCTGATTATTTTCGTAAATAAATTCTGAGAAGCTGCCATGATTCTCTGCTACTTACTTTCTGCCGGTTTTAACGCTTGCCGCAAGACTTCATAGGCTTCCTCGGGATCAGAAATCTGCAACACTTTTTGTTCCATAGGACACATCCCGGTGCGGGACCGGTTAATGATATATGGTACCTTCTCCTGAAATGTATAGGGAATTCCATGTTCCTGTAAAGCCTTGGCTGCATGTTCACTGATCACTTGCGCATACACCCCGGAAACGCCGCCGTATACGCACAATAGCGCCGCCGCTTTTCCCACCACTTTATCCGCGACGTAGGTTCCCTTAAGCAGTTTTTCATCCTGATTTAACCAGTCCATCAGCGGTTTGATTCCCTTTTCATGGGAAGCATGTACCTCTCCCTCTCGGACTACCACACAGGCGGCCCCGCTTTTTTCCAGCTCTTTTCTGGCGATTTCTAAATTTGTCATGTTCATTTTACCACCTTTTTTAGTTGCGTTACCAAAACGGGAATGATCAGTAGCTGGAGGAAAATACCCGGTAATCCCGTTATAACCGCTGTCCATACATAGCCGGGCCCCTGTACAGGCAGCTGCAGGACCCAGCCGGCAAACAGCAGGCACACAAGGTTTACCAACCGCCCCGCCACCATGGCCAGGCTCAAACTTAGATAAATTGGCAGTTTCTTCTGATAGAAAATCCCGCTGAAAAATCCATAAGCCGCCAGCTCCAATATCATAAAAAACAGATTGGATAATGGAGGCATCCCTGTGATACCAAAGCTGATTAGCGGGGCCGCCACCCCAATACATAAACCGGACATGGGGCCTAACAGTAATCCCCCTATCAGAACTGGTATATGCATGGGCAAGAAAACCATCCCCGCGGCACTGCTTCCAAAAATATGGAACACCTGGGGAAGTAAGACACCCACGGCCACGAGTAACCCTGTATAGACTAATTTCTTAATGTTCATACGTTGCTGTCCTTTTGCCCCTCGGAAAAAGCTTGTGCAATTTCCGGCATAACGCTGCTGATGGGAATATGCTGTGGACATGCTTTTTCACATTTATGACATGCCCTGCACTGATCCGGCTTCCTCTCAAGCTGGTCATATATTTTTTTCGCTTCCTCCATTCCGGAGCAAGCTGTGGTATTATACGCCTCCATGGTTTTGGGAATATCAAGCCCAAAAGGGCACGGCATACAGTAGGCGCATTTTGTACAGGGAACCAAAGCCATGGTATCAAAGACCTTCTTGGCCTCCTGTAACATTTCGAGATCCTGTTGGGAAAGCATCCCTTGGTTTGCCCTGGACGCATATCGCAGATTATCCTCAATTTGCTGCATATTTCCCATTCCGCTGAGTACCACGCCGACTTCCGGGCGGTTCCATAGGAAATCCAGAGACCACTCCACCGGGGTCTTTTCCGGCGGCAAAACCTTGGCAAGCCCCTTGGGGGGATTTGCCAACTTGCCACCCAATAAAGGTTCCATAATCACAATACCCAGGCCTTTTCCTGCGGCATATTCTAACCCTTTTAACCCCGCTTGATAATCTATGTTGATATAGTTGAGCTGGATCTGGCAGAAATCCCAGTGGTCATATCCGTCCACAATTTCTTGGAACGCTTCATAGTCATCATGAAAAGAAAAACCGATAAAGCGGATTTTTCCCTCCCGTTTGGCTTGCTCCATCTTGGACATGACATCAAATTTCAGAACGATATTTTCCCAAGTATTGCGGCTAAGGGCGTGTAACAGATAGAAATCAATATGGTCTGTCTGCAACCTGCGAAGCTGTTCCTCAAGAAACCGGTCAAAATCCTCCGGCTTTTCCATGGCATATACCGGAAGTTTGGTTGCCACGGCCACCTTTTCCCGATAACCATCCTGTAGCGCTTTCCCCACCAATCCTTCACTGGCCTGGTCGTGATAAAAATAAGCAGTATCCACATAATTGACGCCATGGTCGATGGCATAGCGCAGCATGGAAATTGCCTTTTCCTCATCAATCCGTTTGCTGGATGGATCTCCGTCCGTGGTGGGAAGACGCATCATGCCAAACCCCAGGGCGGAAGGGGAAAAGCCAGTCTTTCCAAACGTCCTATAATGCATTTTTCACAGCCTCCTTGGTTGTTCTGTATTTTAAAAATTTATTATAACGCATTTTTATTTTTCTGTCAGCAGAAATATCTAGGATGAGAGGAAAGGGTTCCTCAGTTATCCCCAAACATGAAAATCTATTTTTCCGGTTATATACAACTTTTTTATAGAAAAAGCGGGGAGATTTTTCTCTCCCCGCCCTGATAAAAATTTTATTATCCCAAAGCTACATCTAATATCATCATAATCAGAAAACCCGCCATGGTTCCAATAGTTCCCTGATGTGTATGTTCCCCCATGGATTGGGATTCTGGAATCAGTTCCTCCACCACTACATAAATCATAGCACCCGCCGCAAACGCCAGCATCCATGGCATAATCCCCTGAATGGAAATTGCCAGCAAAACCCCAATGATTCCGGCAATAGGTTCTACAATCCCGGAAAGGGAACCGTAGATAAATGATTTCAGTTTGGAACACCCTTCCTTTTGCAATGGCAGGGAAATCGCCGCCCCTTCTGGGAAATTTTGCAATCCCATCCCAATAGCCAGGGAAAAAGCAGCCGCCAAACCCGCCGGAGACTGTTCCACCGCTGCCAAGCCAAAAGACAGCCCTACCGCCATTCCTTCCGGTATATTATGCAATGTTACCGCAAAAACCAGCATGGTGGTACGCCTTAGGGAACTAGTCATCCCTTCCGGATTTTTTGATCCCGGGTGAAGGTGGGGAAGCAATTTATCCAATACAAACAAAAAGAGGCCGCCTAATAAAAATCCTCCTGCCGCAGGAAGCCATCCAATGGTTCCTTGTTCCTGAGCCATCTCAATCGCAGGGATCAGCAACGACCAAACCGACGCGGCAATCATAACGCCTGCCGCAAATCCTAAAAATGCATGTTGCGTTTTAGGATTCACCCGATCCTTTACAAAAAAAACCGTAGCGGCACCCACCGCTGTCATCAAAAAGGTAAATCCGGTACCTAATAAAGCCATTTCCAAAGGACTGAGCCCTTTTAACATTTCTATCCCTCCCAACAAAATTCTGATAGAAGTAAAACCAGCAAAACTTTAGTGATCCCATAAGGTTTTGTTTTCTTTAGGATAACAGGGGATTTTCCTTCTGTCAATTGATCCCGCAACCGCTAAAGAAAAATTCTTGTTCTTTATCTATCCAAACTTTTATTTTACCGGCTATCTGCTTCTTTTATATATGTTTCTATTGTTTTTCCATATAAAAGAACGGCCAGGTATCTCAATAGATACCTGGCCTTGTTTTATTTAGCTGTTTTTCTTAGGCAAGAAAGATTCACAATCGGTACACTGGCACATTGTGGGGTTGGATTCATGGGTTCCCACCATGATAGAATCCAAAGCGCAATAGTCTTCGGATTGGCAATGGTTTTGGCATTGTTTCACACTGCATTTGATGCTGCGGTTCGCATGGCACTGATTCATTCTGGATCACTCCTATTCTGATTTCTTCATAAAAGGACCGCTGTAAAAACAACAAAATCAACTTTGCCCTTTTTACGGCGTCCATGTTTATTTTTACATCTTTGCTGCTAATTATGCTAAAAAAATCTTTTCCAATTTTATGAAAAAAATAAAAAAGAAAAGCCGCGCAGACCCAAACGCGCAGCTTTTCTCTGAAAAGGAGGTTGTTTCTATCCATTCAAACGATAAAAACAAAAAATGAAAAGAAAGGAAAGAATTTATTGTAAAACATGGGGCTTTTGGCAGTTGAGCCCCTTGCTTACAAACAGATTTTAGAAACCAAAACCATCATTGTTTTGGTTGGAGCCAAATCCTCCGAAGAGGCCTCCTCCATTGTTGGTATTGGTATTTTGATTAACACTGGTAGGAATAGATTCTTTTAGGGTGACATTCACCGTCCCTGTCTGTCCATTGCGCAATACCTGTATTGCGATGGTATCTCCCACCTGATGTTGCTGTAAAATTTCTTTGACTTCCGTGGCAGTGGAGACTTTGGTCTCATCAATCGCCTGGATACAGTCACCTTGCTGTAATCCTGCTTCTTGAGCGGACCCGCCCTCTGTTACCTGCCAGATATAAACGCCCAATTGGGGTACTTGATACATCAACGCCTGCTGTTCGGTAGTGATATCTACCAGTGAAACGCCAAGTGCCACTCTCCCTTTGACATAGCCATATTCAGACAATTGGTCTACTACTTTTTGCACCTTATTGACAGGAATAGCAAATCCAAGTCCTTCCACATTTTCCCCGGAAGATTTCGCTACAACCACGCCAATGAGCTGGCCTTGCCCATTAAACAGGCCTCCTCCGGAATTTCCAGGATTGATGGCCGCGTTCGTCTGCAGTAGTGTCATGGTCTGGTCTTCCAATGTAATATCACGGTCTAAAGCACTGATAATACCGTTTGTGACCGTACCACCCAACTGCCCCAGTGGATTTCCAATTGCTACCGCTGTTTCTCCTACCTGCAATGAATCGGAATCGCCCATTTCTGCCGGAGTCAAGCCTGTAGCATTGATTTTTAACAGGGCCACATCAGTCTCCGAATCTGTTCCAACTAAGGTAGCATCGTAGCTTTCGCCGTTTTTTAGCGTAACGGTAATCTTGCTTGCCCCGTCTATCACATGGTTATTGGTAACAATTTTTCCGTCCTCTGAAAGAATCACACCGCTGCCAGCCCCTTGCGTAATCACTTGCCTCATAGCGCTGTCAGTGGATACTCCTTCTGTAGTAATCTCCACCACAGAATCCGCTGCTTTCGCCGCAATCTGCTCCACTGTCAGCTCCCCTTCCGGAGTAGTGGTCTGGTTAGACATCTGTTGTGCATTTGTTGTATTATTGGACGTTGTGGAAGTTGGAGTATTGTCACGGCTCAATTGGTAGCCCAGCATGCCTCCCCCAATCCCCATGCCTGCGGAAGCCAAGACGCAAAAGGCCAATAGTAACGCCGCTGATTTGCGGGTTAAGAAACTTTTTTTCTTTTCTTTGGGAGCCTTAGGCGGTTTGCCGGGAACTTGAAAATTATTTTGTACAGGAGGCACATAGGACTGCTGATTCTGGCCGGACTGTACGTACGGGTTAGCAAAATGATATTCCCCATTCACATTGGGTTGGAAGTTATCTTGAGAATTTGGATTGTTATGATCAAACATGGTCGATTCCTCCTAAATGTCTATTCTTTATTTTACTTATGGGGTTGTTTTCTTTTGTTGTCTTTATCCTAAAGCCCCTACGTGATAATTGTTTGAAAAGGGTATGAAAGTTAAGCAAATGATATCCGAATAAATTATGAACATGATTTTTCTTTTATCACTCTATTTCTTCTTATATATTGTATAGAAACAAGATCCTATTATGTTTCCCGTTCCTGAAGCATTTGAAAAGTCTCCAATTTCATAACCCTTTTTAACGATCTCTTCCTATTTATGTTTCCCTTTCATAACTTGATTCTTTCCCTATACGCTTCCCTTGCTTTTTGAGATTTCATAGAGTATAATAATTTCATTGGAAGCGAGACGCCGTTTCTACAAAAAACGGCGTACTTTTTACTAAGGTACAGGTAAAAAGAAAGTCCAAAATCAATGTGCCAGATGAAATTGGAGGAACGTTCAATATGCTAGTATCTGCAAAAGAAATGCTGACCAAAGCAAAAGAAGGCCACTATGCAGTAGGCCAATTCAACATCAATAACCTGGAATGGACCAAGGCAATCCTGTTGACCGCACAGGAGCTCAATTCCCCGGTTATCCTGGGTGTTTCTGAAGGCGCTGGAAAATATATGTGCGGCTACAAAACCGTTGTGGGTATGGTAAACGGTATGCTGGAAGAACTGAATATCACCGTTCCAGTTGCCCTGCACCTGGATCACGGCAGCTATGAAGGCTGCCTCAAGTGCATCGAGGCTGGTTTCTCTTCCGTCATGTTTGACGGTTCTCATTATCCCATTGAGGAAAATGTGGAAAAGACCAAAGAGCTGGTTGCTCTCACCAAAGAAAAGGGCCTCTCCCTGGAAGCCGAGGTTGGCTCTATCGGCGGCGAGGAAGACGGCGTGATCGGCGCCGGCGAATGCGCTGATCCCAAAGAGTGCAAAATGATCGCTGATCTGGGCGTTACCATGCTGGCCGCCGGTATCGGCAACATCCATGGCAAATATCCGGAAAATTGGCAGGGCCTGAGCTTTGAGACTCTGGATGCTGTTCAGCAGCTGACCGGCGCTATGCCCCTGGTTCTGCATGGCGGTACCGGTATCCCGGAAGATATGATCAAAAAGGCTATCTCCCTGGGCGTATCCAAAATCAATGTAAATACCGAGTGCCAGCTGAGCTTTGCCGCCGCTACCCGCAAATATATCGAGGAAGGCAAAGACCAGCAGGGCAAGGGCTTCGATCCCCGTAAACTGCTAGCCCCCGGCTTTGAAGCCATCAAGGCTACCGTAAAGGAAAAGATGGAACTGTTTGGTTCTATGAATAAGGCTTAATTTTTAACTAGGGTCAAGAGAGTTATTGCAAGACCAGAATATCAGGGCAACTTGCTCAATCAAATCATAAAAACACCGGCGTTCGGGAAGGCAGTTCAGCCTTTCAGAATGCCGGTGTTTTTATTAAACAATTCATAACTAAATGGTAGATGGCTTTAAATGAATCTATATGGCCTAAAAACAGTTCCTTGTCTCAAAAGAGGAGGTCAAAATTTTATTCTTATCTAAATTGGAAGATCGCTGACACCGGATACGATATTCCCCGGCTGGAAAAATTCCCTCAGCTTCCCTTGTCCAGTTTGGGCCATTTCTTCCTTATCCACCACATAATAATGATAAAGATAGTCGTCGTCAACGGAAATAAGAAAGAAATTTTGTTCCCCGCCCGGTATAAAGTCTATCAAAATTCCCTCTACCGCGCTTAAATCACAACCTCCTATCCGGTCGCCATCTTGATCCAACATGGATAAAGACGGTTCTTTTTCCGAACCCGCCAGATACACCCGAGGGGTATAGAGATAGAAATACCTAGTATCGGCGTATAAGAGCTGTTCTTCCGGGGTGGAAAACCATTCCTGCCGGTCGCTTTGATCCAGATTCATAGATTTCCAGTCCCACTGGCCAGTTTCATAGGAGTTGGTGCTGGTATAATAAATTCGGTCGTGGAATACTCCCCGTAAAGAGAACTCCTTTTCTTCTCCTTCCGGCTTTAATTCCGTTATTTCGCCGGTTCGTAAATTGATTTCTTTCACATCAACACAGCTTTTTTCATCTTTTACATAGCTTTCCTTGAAATAAAGATGATTTCCGTAACACAGCAACTGGGGAATACAACCGCTTTCCTTTTCTCCATGATATAAAACTCGGTCGCTCCCTCCATTCTGAAGATCCACTTCATGAATATTATAATTGGCACTTAACTTCTGATTCACTTCCTTAGAAGCGTAATAGAATTTCCCCCTATGCAGGGCGTTAGAGCTACCGGGCAGTTCCTGAAACTCGCATACAAGGGTCTTTTCCATACCGTCTTTGGATATCCGCATCAAGCCTCCCTTGGATAGGCGCCTCCCCATTTGATCGGATTCCACCTTGATATAAAGGTCATCTCCCCAACTCGCGATAAAATCATCATTGTATGTAAAATAATAAGCGTTACATTTCCATGTTTTGGAAGTCTCTGTTTCCTTTTCATGTAAACAGCCGGGTTTATCGCAGAATGGCGACACCGCTAAAGTATCCCGGTCGGCGAAAAACAGGTAATTTTGGTGCAGAAAATAGTACCCTTCTTCGGATTCCGTCATTTTCTGCGTACTATAAAAAAGATCCGTATACATATATTGTTGATCCTGTCCCTCTATATAGGTATCCCCAAAATTCCCTTTCTGACACGCGGCTATCCCGATTGCCAGCACGGCAAACAACAGGCAGGCCAAGAATTTTTTCATAACGCTCCCTCTTTTCTCCATGATTTCTCCTTTTGTTATCGTCTATTTGATAATTATCCGATCCGATCTGATCTCCTTTCATCTGGCTCAGTTTTCTTCTTTTTTCCCTTGATTTCCTGTATTCGTCCTAAGTCTTTCAGGAGATAAATGTGTGGAAATTACAATTGATATCCCTACATCCTATTTTGGGCATAATAGACAATTTTCTTTTCCAAAATGGGACGCATTAAAGAGGCAGATCGGCATACCCGTTTACAATCTCTCCCACCTGGAATAGTTCTTTGGGGATACCTTGTCCCGTTCGCGCCATCTCCTGTTTATCAACCGCATAAAAATGCTTGGAGTTATCTTCCTCTTGGGAAATCAGGAAGAAATAATCCTTTCCTCCGGGAATAAAATCTGACACTCTTCCCGGAATTTGATCAAACGAAAAGTTTCCCAATTGATTTCCTTCCTTGTCCAGCATCAATAAGGTAGGGTCTTGTCTGGATTCCAGAAACACCCAGGAGGTATATAGATAAAAATATTCGGTATCCGCATATAGTTTCTGTCCTATGGGAGCTGTCGTCCAATCTTGTGGATTGCTTCCGTCTAAATTCATATGTTTCCAATGATATTGGCCCGTTTCATGCTCGTCTGGCCTGGTATAATAAATCTGATCCTGAAAAATCCCCTCCAAGCTTATCGGTACGCCTTCTCCCTCGGGTTCCAGCAGTTTGGCCTCTTCTGTTTTTAGGTTAATGGATTGGATATCGATTCGGTTTTCTTCCCCTTCTTTATAATCTTCCCGAAAGTATAAATAATCCCCATAACATAATAGATTCTGGATACTTCCGTATTCTTTATGTCCTTCATACAGGATCCGTTGCGTCTCCGGACGTCCCAGTTCTACCGCGCGTATGGTGTAGTTGGCAGTTTTTGTATGATATGCAGGAGAAGCATAATATACAGTCCCCCTGTGCAAGGCACATATCTCCGCCTCCCTTTTAAACTCATTGACTAAAGTTTTTTCCGTTCCATCCAGGGATACTTTCATCAGTCCTCCGGAAGGCAGGTCTCTTCCCATCTGATCTCGTCCCACCTTGATATATAAATATCCATCGTAGCTGGTGAGGAAATCTTGCCCATAATCGCTAAAATAATAAGCGTCGCAGCGCCAGGTTTGACTGAGATCTGTTTCTTTTTCATGCAGACAGCCGGGTTTCTTGCAAAGAGGCGATACCTCTAAGGTGTTTTTATCCGCAAAGAAAAGATAGGAATCCACCAAAAAGTAATATCCCTCTTTTGTTTCCGTTATATTTTGGCTATGAAATAACAGGTCAGTATACATATACTGCTGATCCCGCCCTTCTATGTAGGCGTTCCCGAATCTCCCATCCTGGCAGGCAGTCATTCCTGTCACCAATATCATCAACAATAAGCAGGACAAAATTTTTTTCATAATTCTCCCTCTTTTCTCTCAATTTTTGATTCCGGTCATCCCTATTCATAAAACGATCTTCTGAGGGATCCGGTCACATGGTATCCGGCCTGTAAGGATTTTTAAACTAAGCTTTCATCAACCATATAAAACGATATGAGTTCCACCATTTTGAAAATTTTTATTCAAGAACAAAATTACTTTAATGATTTTAAATAAAACAGGGTTGGAGACCAGAAAACTGGTCTCCAACCCTGTTTTTTGCAGATATCTTTGTTAATTTTGTTTTTCTTTACAGCCTCTGTCAAAACTTGGATTCATGGCGTAAAAGTTCTTGCTGTCCATCTTATCGGTAGCAATCCGCAGACCTTCACCGAATCTCTGATAATGTACCACTTCCCGTTCTCTCAAGAAGCGGATAGCATCCTTGACGTCCGGGTCATCAGTAAAGCGCAGGATATTATCATAGGTGGTCCGTGCTTTCTGCTCGGCAGCCATATCTTCATGGATGTCGGTGATGACATCCCCTTTTACCGCGAGGCAAAACGCGTTAAATGGGGTTCCATTGGCGGCACTGGGATAAACGCCAGTGGTATGATCCACAAAGTAAGCGTCAAACCCGCCTTTTTTAATCTCTTCCATGGTCAAATCTTTGGTTAACTGATGCACAATAGCCCCTATCATTTCCAGATGTGCCAGTTCCTCTGTACCTACCGGGGTACCATAGTGGCACACAGACGGAAAAAGGCTATACACAGCAAAAAGAAAAATATTCTCAGCACTAAGGCTATCCTGCCATAAGCAAATTGACATAGCAGAGTGATTACGAACTTTCTGTAAAGAAAATCACAGGATCAACTTTCCAACTAAATAAAAGAAAATGTATGTATAAACTGTCCATTCGATATACAATGCACAGCACATATTATATTTTCTATCTCTTACACTAAAAACTTTCCGGTACCAAAGCCAATTTATTAATCGATTCATGGGCCCTCACGAGAGAATCATAGACCGCTAAAACATCTTCAGAATCCCAGGTGCGCAAAGATTTTTCATCAATGACCCCTATGCTTTCACGAATAATTTGGGCGAGCTGTTCTTCATCCGCTACGGCTACCACTGCTTGTACCGCCGCATTGCTTTGCGCTTTTCTTAAATTTAGGATAAGGCTGTCAATCGAACCTTTGGACTGCACTTCAAAGACATAGATCGCTTTGCCCATATTGCCAATTTTGGCTTCCCAAACAGCGTCCACAACCGCACCCGTGGTAATTTTCACCTCAGATCGGCTATCAAATCCGAGAAGCTCACCAATGGCAACCAGTTTCTCTTTGATTTCATCATGTAGAGATTTCGATTCATTCATAGAAACAGGCCTTTTTTTTATAGGGGCACCAGAACCTTCTGAAGATTTCTTTTCTGCAAGTGGTAAAATTTCGTCCCACATAAAATAATCAACCGCTAAAAGATCATAATCCTCTACACCCGAGTTCTTAAGCTTTTCTGCGATTTCCTTGGCGATTTCGCAAACTTTAACGTACTTTTTCCCAGTATATTGGTAATTATATTTGGGCATATCGGGAATATCGAGGTATCCAAAACATAAAATTGTGGTTTTATTAAAGATTACATATTCTTGAGGGTTCGCATAGGTAAGCAATTCGCTGATTGTAGCGGGCCCCAGACCTTTAATCGATTTCAGAAACATGTCCCAACGTTTTTCAATCGGGTTATCTCCATACAACAGCTCTGCTAAATGCTTCTTGATAGTATGAAAACCGTTATCAGCAATCAACTTATCTGCCACATATTTTTTATTTCCCCAAATGAGCATAGACCAAAGCTTGCTGATATACTCTAAGAAATCTTCTTCTGTCATAGACAAAATTTTTTCCTTGGTAAATGACTGATAGTATTCCTTTCGTTCCTTGCGTTCCATCCAATTTTCCTTGTAATAAGCAGCGTTCGATTTTATCTTTTTAGAAAATTCAGAAATAGACAGGTTAAGCTTGTGTATATTCATGATTATGCCTCCATATGATCCGTCCACATCTCACACTGGCTGATCACCGTATTGATAGCGTCTTCCACACCTTCCGGCGGATATTTGTACTTTTTCAGCAGGCGCTTGACCATTTTCCGCATGCCGGCACGGGCTGTCTCTTTTTTCTGCCAGTCAATTGTCCGGTTTTTCCGCAGCATCTCCGTCAGTTCACGGGTCATGGCCACAAGCTCGCTGTTTTGATAAAAATCCCTCACCGCTTCCGGTTGGGTCAGGGCGTCATAGAAGGCCATTTCCTCCTGGGACAGACCGAGTTTTTCACCCTGTTTGCGCAGCTCGGCGATTTGGGCGGCCGCCTCTAACAGCTCTTTAATCACTTCCTCGTTGGTAATCAGCCCGTTATAATAAGCGTTCATCAACTGCGTGATTTTTTCAGAAAACTTCTGCGACTGCACCACATTGGTGCGGCGAAAAACCGTCACCTGTTCCGCCATCAATTTGCGCAGGATCTCCGCCGCGATATTCTTTTCCTTCATTTTTGCGATCTCTTCCAGTATCTCTGGATCGAACAGGTTAAAAGTTTCGCCGGCGGTTTTGCTGTCAAACAGGTTGATAACGCCCTCGCTCTGTACGCTGGCCTTTAAAAGCTCGTTAATCTGCGCGTTGATTTCCTTAAGGGACAGCGGCTTTCCGCCTTTGCCGCCCATGGTCAGCTTCACCACCGTGGAACGTACCGCCTCAAAATAGGCGGCCTGATGCCGCTCGTTCTGGGTGGTCAAGCTGGAGCAAAGGGAATGGGACTGCTTGAGCAGCAGCGCTTCCTTTAAAAACAAATCTTTCCTATCCGCTATGGACGCGTCTAAAACAAAGTTGACGCCGCCGGAAATCGCCTTTGCCATTTCCAGGGGGCTGCCGTCCATAAACCCGCTGAAATCAAATCCATGCATGAGGTCCTTGCAAACCTGTAATTTTTCCTTAAATTTCGGATAAGCCACCTTTGAGATATCCATATCGCCGTATTTGGCGCGGTCACGGGCCGTGTATTCCTTCATCGCCGCTTTGAGCGCCGAGGCAATCCCTACATAATCTACAATCAAGCCACCCTCTTTATCCTGGAATACCCGGTTGACCCGGGCGATGGCCTGCATCAGGTTATAGCCGTGCATGGGCTTGTAAACATACATGGTGGCAAGGGAAGGAACGTCAAACCCGGTGAGCCACATATCCACCACAATGGCGATTTTCAAAGGGCTGTCATCGTCCTTGAATTTGCGGGCCAGCTCCTCCTTGTGCGCCTTGGTGCCAATCACGGCTTTCCAATCCTCCGGGTCGCTGTTGCCGCCTGTCATCACCACGGCGACCTTTTCCGTCCAGCCGGGACGCAGCTCCAAAATCTTGCGGTAAATCTTCATGGCGATCGGGCGGGAATAGGCCACGATCATGGCCTTTCCCGTAAGCAGGTTCTCCCGGTATTTCTCATAGTGGGAGACGATATCCTCACAAAGGGACTGGATGGTGGAATCCGCCCCCAGCACGCTTTCCATCTGCCCCAGCATTTTCTTGCTCTTTTCGATGGCGGCGGGATCGGCCTGCTGTTCCAGGATGTCATAGGTGGAATCGATGAGCGCCAGGGTGTTCTGGTCAAGCTTCAAATGGATCACGCGGCTCTCATAATAGACCGGGCGGGTGGCCCCGTCCTCCACGGCCTGGGTCATGTCGTAAACATCGATATAGTCGCCGAACACCTCCCGGGTGTTGCGGTCTTTGGCGGAAACCGGCGTCCCCGTGAACCCCACAAAGGTGGCGTTCGGCAAAGCGCCCCGGATCACCCGGGCGTTCCCCACCACCACACGGGCGCTCTTTTCCCCGTCCTCGTTTTTGGAAAGGACGATTTTCTCATCAAACCCATACTGCCCACGGTGCGCCTCGTCCGCCATGACAACAATATTCCGGCGCTGGGACAGCGGCTTTTCCCCCCGCTCGAATTTAAACATGGTGGTGAAAATGATCCCATTGGCCGCGCGCCCTTCCAGAAGTTCCTTCAGGTGTTCCTTGCTTTGGGCCTGCTCCGGCGTCTGCCGGAGGAAAGAGGCGCATCTGGAAAACTGGGTGTAGAGCTGGTCGTCCAGGTCGATGCGGTCGGTCATCACCACAATGGTGGGGCTGTCCAGTGCTTCCTGCAACAAATGGGCGTAGAACACCATGGAAAGGGATTTCCCGCTGCCCTGGGTATGCCAGAACACGCCGCCTTTCCCATCGGTGGCGGCGGCGGTTTTGGCCTTTTGAACCGCCTTGCGCACCGCGAAATACTGGTGATACCCCGCCAGGATCTTGACGGGCTGCTGGCTGTCCCCGGAAAAAAGGATAAAGTTTTTCAGGAGATCCAGCAGGCGTTCCTTCTGGAACATCCCCTCATAGAAGGTGTCGAACTGGGCGTAGGCGGTGTTTTCATAGCTGCCGTCCTTGGTTTTCCATTCCATGAACCGGTCAAAACCAGAGGTGATTGTCCCCGCCTTGTTGGTGGAAAGGTCGCTGATGACGCAGATGGCGTTGTAGATAAACAGGGAAGGGATATCCTGCATATAGTTGCGGATCTGGCTGTAGGCGTTTTCCGCCCCCACTTCATCTTTGGAAGGGCTTTTCAGCTCCATAAGCACCAGAGGCAGGCCGTTGATAAACAAGATGATATCCGGGCGGCGGTTGTTGCCGTTCTCTATGTAAGTAAACTGGTTGACCACATAAAAGGCGTTGTTCCCCGGCCTGCGGTAATCCAGGAGATAGACGATGGCGGAATCTTCTTCCCCTTTGGCAAAGTATTTCACCTCGATACCGTTCTGGAGGTAGTCCATAAACACCCGGTTTTTCTCAATAAAACTGCCGCCCTCAAAATTTTTCAGCTTGTCCACAGCTTCCTGTATAGCCTCCGGGGGCAGCTTTTTATTGATACGGGAAAGGCTGTCCAGCAGTACCGTGTCCAGCAGGGGGCTCTCATGGTCCCGCTCCCATTCCGGCGCGTAGAGATGGGTATATCCCATTTGCTCAAATAGTTCTATGACCGCCTGTTCAAAAGTAGCTTCGGTGAAGGGCATGGGGATGCCTCCTTTTACTTTCAAATACTATAGATTAGCAATATCAATTGTGTATCCGTTGTTTCTCATTTCTTTTGCTAAAGACACTTTAGCTTCTTCTACATTTTCTTTAAAAGGAATATATATTAACCCATCGATATCAGATGGCCGTTCCATCTCTTCCGCCTGAGATAATAAAATAGCAACTTTTGAGCGACCAATGCGGGCCAAAAGCATTCCTAATTCTAAAACCACATTTTGACGCGCACGGAATTTCTTCTCTTCTTCATGCCCTTTAATATAGCCGATGTCGTCTGGCGTTGCAAGAACAATACCAAAGTTTACTCCACCCGTATGCTCTTCTAGTTTTTCGATTATTGTTTGGCCAGAAGAAACAAGCTGATCTATTATTACAGGCTCCAAATCCCATCTTCTAAGCATGGCTTCTAATTGTGTACGAGCATTGTGATCGTGTCCGTAGACAACAAAAACTTTTTTATTAGATTCATTTGAAACATCGCTTTGCTTCCCGAACAGAAGCTGTTCAACTTCAGTTTTATTCTTGCCTTGACAGTTCACCTTTCCACTATCCCAACAATTTACAATACAACCGTTAGAAAGTCTATATACCGTTCCCAAATCATTCCCGGTACGATCTTCCTTTTTAATGGAATACCCTCTGGTCTCTAACAGTTGCCTAACTTGGTCTCTTGTCATTTTTCTCATCCTTTCTAATTGCATGTTAAATGATAATTTAGCGGCTTAGATGTTGATCTTAGAAAAATCTAGTTCACCCGACATTAGTTTGGGTAGGAGTACATCTCTTACTGCGGATAGCCGCTTATTCTCGCCTCTATTGGAATGAATCTGTTCGAGAATAGGCAATGCAATGGCATTGAACTCGTCAAGATCTTTATCAGACGGAAGCACAACAGGATAGGACATAATCTGCTGCTTATCTCCACGGGGCATTTTCGTTCCTTTTGATCCTGCAACCATGAAGGCGAAGAACTTGTCAGCATATAGTGTGCTGAATAGGTACGCCGCATATTGAGGTTGAGCGGGTGTGAAACAAAGAACATCAGTTGAACAGCCGCAGTCCTCTTCACAGTAGACAATCTTTTTGAAGTAAGGACGAATATTGGAGAGCATGGTATCGCCCTTATGACAAGCGGTAGTCTGCGGTGTAGTCGGAAGGCTTGTAGCCTTAGTTGCACCTGCCTTCCCCGGTAGCATATTCTCTGTTGAGAAGTAGGTATTGGCATCCAGCATGGAAACAGGTACTCTATCTCTGGAATATGAGCATAAATCAGAGAGGTTTCCCTGAGTTGTTGCCGAGCTAACATTGCCAAACTGCTCTTGATAAACTGTTTGCAGGAGATCAGCTAAATTCTCGTTTATCTTGTTGTTCAGTTCGATTTTGTCGTCGAGGACGGATAAAATTTTTATGACCTTCTGCTGTATTTCAATACTTGGATATATAACTTCAATTTCTCCCATCAGCTTTGTGTTAATAGAAGGCATTGTTGCGCCGACCGCGATATTCCTTATAAACTCTTTGGTATCTTGCAAACAGAAAAAATAGTATAAATATAACGGTAAGACATCTGAGAATGGACGTACCCGTAAACAACGTCCAGAAAACATCCATCCGTCATAAAACGTATCCACATAAGAGCACCTATCAACAGAGCCAACGCGGCTAAAGACAATGTCTCCTTTTCTGAGTATGTATTTATTTAAGCGTTTCTTATCTTCGTCTGATACTTTCGGAAGATTTTGTTCTGCAAACCTTCTCTTTCCAAGATGTTCAACAGTTACAATAGGGGTGCCATTATCTACATAATCTTCTTTGTGAAGTTGACTTCCAAAAGGTCCAGTTTGAATATTTGCTAATTGAATAAGTTTTTGTCTCTTAAACTCATACTTCATACCCAATCGCCCCCAGCCTTTCCCGAATTTGCTTTTCCAACTCGTGGGACTTTTGAAACAGCTCCGACAGCTCGCCGGTGAGCCGGGCCATCTTCTCCTCGAAGGGTTCGCCGTCGTCCTCCTGCTCCTCAATGCCCACATAACGGCCGGGGGTCAGGATGTAGTCCTGCCGGGCGATGTCCCCTGTCGTAACGGCGGCGCAGAAGCCTTTCACATCTTCCAATGTTCCCTCTACAAAATCGTTGTAGGTATCCGCTATCTTTTGGATGTCCTCCCCGCTCAGCTCCCGCAGTTTGCGGGTGACCATCGTCCCCATTTTCCGGGCGTCGATAAACAAAGTTTTGCCTTTCTGCTTTTTGTTCCTGGAAAGGAACCACAGGGAAACGGGGATCTGGGTGGTGTAGAAAAGCTGGGAGGGCATGGCCACGATACAGTCCACCAAGTCTGCCTCAATGATATTTTTCCGGATATCCCCCTCGCCGCCGGACTGGGAAGAGAGGGAACCGTTGGCCAGCACCATGCCCATCCGGCCGTTTGGCGCAAGGTGGTAGATCATGTGCTGGAGCCACGCAAAGTTGGCGTTGCCCGCAGGCGGCGTCCCATACTGCCAGCGCACGTCGTCCTTCAATTGATCCGCGCCCCAGTTGGAGAGGTTAAACGGCGGGTTTGCCATGATATAATCCGCCCGCAGGGTGGGGTGGCAATCGTTAAAAAAGGTATCGGCGTTATATCTGCCCAGGTCGGCGTCAATGCCCCGGATGGCCAGGTTCATCTGCGCCATCTTCCAGGTGGTGGGGTTGGAATCCTGCCCATAGACAGAAATATTATTGATGTTCCCGGCGTGGTTTTCCACGAATTTCGCCGACTGCACGAACATGCCGCCGCTGCCGCAGCAGGGGTCGTACACCCGCCCGTTGAAGGGCTGGAGCACCTCCACCAGCGTTTTTACCACGCATTCCGGCGTGAAAAATTCCCCCGCCAGCTTGCCCTCGTTCTCGGCGAACTTCCGCAGGCAGTATTGATAGGTGTTGCCCAAAATATCCCGCTCGCTGCCGTGCTCGATCATCTGGATATTGGTGAACAGGTCCACCACGTCGCCCAGGCGGCGCTTGTCCAGTTCCGGGCGGGCGAAGTTTTTCGGCAGGATATCTTTGAGGCGTTTATTTTCCTTTTCAATGCTGCGCATAGCGTCGTCGATGACTTTGCCGATCTCCGGCGTATGCGCCGCCGCGGAAATCACACTCCAGCGGGCGTCCGCCGGCACAAAAAAGATCCCCTCGGAAGTATATTCATCGATGTCCTCCTCGAAGCCGTCGCCTTCCTCCACCAGCGCCTGGTATTTTTCCTCAAAACGGTCGGAAATATATTTTAAGAAAATCAGCCCCAAAACCACGCTTTTATATTCCGAGGCGTCCATATTCCCCCGCAGGACACAGGCAGCGTCCCAGATCTGTTTTTCAAAACTATTTTGCGCGCTTGTATCGTTTGCCATAAAAAGGCCTCCTAATTCTAAATAATTCAAAGTTGCTCTGCTGTATTACCTATCTTTTTCTGAGTATACCCGTCCATGAATTTTAGGCTACTGCGGGCATCCTGCCCCTCCCTTGATCCAACAAAGCACCGTGCCCCGGTTAATCCCGGTATCCCCCGGGATTTTTCATAGAATACCAGCGATTTTTTGCCGGTCCCGTTCATCAATCTTTCTTCTCCCTCTGCTATATCTGTTATAAAATAAATTGTATCGTACAAATCCGGTTTTTTCAACGTTTCCGGGGGATTTATCGGGATTTTCGTTGAAATCGATCTGTTGTAAAGGGCCCTCGCCGAATATCCCCTACGGCGAAGGCCCTTTTTCTGTTCCTGACTGGTATTTCCGAGTACCTTTATGGGTTTCCTTGAAAGAAAGAAGCGGTGGACAGGCAAAACATTTCCCCTTCTCTCATAAGCTTTCATAAAAGGGGGCAAGACCATGGAATATCAAGCGGTATTTTGCAACTGTACAGGAAAAATTGCGGTGAGCAAGAAGTCTACGCCGGAATTTTACCAATTATATCAGCAGTCGGTTTTCCTCTCCCTCAAGGAACAAGGGGTTTTAAATGAAACGCAGTATCTACATTGTTTGGATATTCTAAAACGTCAATTGTGAAAGCGGAAAAAACTGTTCTCTGAAACAGCCCAACCGGCATATCCGTATGTTCCAGACAGTCCCCTTACAATGAAAAAACAAAGAGGGATCACAAAATGAAAGTCGCAGCCTACTGCCGTGTTTCCACGGACAAAGATGACCAAGCCAATTCCTTTGAAAGCCAGCGGCGGTATTTTCATGAATACATCGCCCGCCAGCCGGGCTGGGAACTGTATGAAATCTACGCCGACGAGGGAATCACAGGGACGAGCACCAAAAAGCGCGCGGCCTTTAACCGTATGATCCATGACGCCCAGCTTCACCGGTTTGATTTGATCCTCACCAAAGAGGTCAGCCGTTTTTCCCGGAATATCTTGGACACCATCTCCTATACCCGTGATCTGCGGCGCTTGGGGATCAGCGTTCACTTTATGAATGACGGCATCCATACACAGGAACCGGACGCGGAACTCCGGCTTTCCATTATGGGCAGTATCGCCCAGGAGGAAAGCCGCAAGACCTCCTCCCGCGTCAAATGGGGCCAGACCCGGCGGATGGAGCAGGGGGTCGTATTTGGCCGCTCCCTGCTGGGATATGATGTACGGGGCGGAAAAATGACCGTGAACCCGCAAGGGGCGGAAATCGTCCGGCTGATCTTCCACAAGTACGTCTATGAGCGCAAGGGTACCACGGTGATCGCCCGGGAGCTGCGGGAGGCGGGCTGCAAGACCCTCACCGGCAGCACAAACTGGCGGAATACCGTGATTTTAAAAATCCTCCGCAACGAGAAATACTGCGGGGATTTGAAACAGAAAAAAACGATTACTCCAGACTACCTGACCCATCAGAAAAAATATAACCGGGGCGAGGAAGCCTTTGTCTTTCTTAAAGACCACCACGAGCCTATCATCGGCCGGGAACTGTGGGAGGAAGCGCAGCGGGAAATTGCCCGCCGGGATATCGATAGGCAATATGGCACCGGCCACGGCAACCGCTACCCATTGTCGGGAAAAATCAAATGCAGTGCGTGCGGGAAAAGCTTTGTCTCCCGCAGCCGTAAGCGCAAAGACGGCAGCCGCTACCAAGCCTGGCGGTGCGGTACCGCCACGGCGGAAGGCAAGCGCCGCATGGACCCGGAGGGCAACCAGATTGGCTGTGATATATGCTACCAGATCCGGGACGAGGCAGGGATAGAAATGATACGGCAGTCAGTGGAAAAGCTAATCATGGATACAGAAACCGTCATCCACGATATCAGCCGTATTGTGCTGGAGGCCATACAATCTTCTCAAGACAACGGCCAGATAAACGCCGAACGGCTAAAAAAGGAACGGGAACAGGCCGAAACAAAGAAAAAAGGCGTGTTGGACGCCTTTTTTGCAAAAGATATTTCCAAAGAGGATATGAAATTGATGAACGCTGAATATGACCTCTGTATTACCCAACTGAACCAAAAAATTGCCGCAGCAGAAAAGCAGGGAAATCTACCCTATGATCCCGCCACGCTGGAAAAAAATATCCGGGATAACGTAACGGATATTGTCAGCGGAAAAGCAGCGCCGCATAGTTTTTATGGCAACCTGCTCGACCATATCACCGCCTGCCCCGGCCGGCAGATAGAAGTACACTTAAAGGCGCTGCCGATTACATGGATCTATGTGCTAAAACATTTGGAAAAAGGAAACGGCCTTTGACTATTCCTATAGGAATTGAGACAGATGGGGAGACAAACATAGCCTCCCCATTTTATTTTCTCCAAAAGGTAGCACAGTCCTTCTTGTCCTCCATATTGTACCGAATGATACGCTCCAGTAAAGCAAAATTTACGGGTTCCTCCCATTTGATACGAAAAAGGTTACTCCCTCTACTATAGCCCGACTGGGCAATTTCTTTGGAAAAGATCCCCATGCTTTTTGCCTCCGGAGAAATGGAAACATGCTGTTTCGCGGCGCTGAACCCAATTATAAACGTCCCATGATGGGTAAACATCGGTTGGTTCCACGCAATTTTAGGCGTCAGCATTGGGAAGGTATCCTGTACCCAGGTAAGTATCTCCCGCATACGGGAACGGTGCGCTTCCTTTTCAATCGAAGCCAAATAATTTTCAAAATTCTCCATCTTTCCCTCTCTCCCTAAACAGTAAAAGCAGATATCCGCTAATAAAATTCCCGTGTCCAAGGAAAAAATACGAATGGCCAGTCTATTTATCTATGGATCGCTCAAAATGGACAAACCTTCTGCTGAAAAAAACACCTGAAAGGAATTTTGTATAAAAATTCCGGACCCTATTGACAGACGAAAAAAGCCGGTATAAGATTAACATTGTTAACTTGTTGAAGGAGGATTTTATGGAATCAATTGATTGGCTGCAAATGATTACCTATCAGCAGGAACTGCACCGGTTTGCCAGAAAGCTGCTGCCTCAGGGACAAAAGCAGTCTTTAACGGCCAGCGAGCGGGAACTGTTGGCATTGCTCTATTTGGAGCCTGGCGGAATGACACCCCTTGCTTTAAGCCGGCACACCGGTATGAAAAAAGAAGCGGTAAGCCGCTGCTTAAAACATCTCTACGAGAAGGGCTATATTCAGCGGGAACCCCATCCGCAGGATGATCGGAGTTACCTATTGTCCCTCACAGAGGCTGGGCGCATCGAACTAAAAAAGGATTGCGAAACCATTTTAAATCCGCTCTATCATTTGCGTAGAAATATGGGAGAACATTTTGATACTCTTTTTGAATTGATTTCTGAAGCCAACCTGCAAATAGATAGCAGAAGAAATAACGGTTTTTAGGAAATATAGGAGGAATTCTAACCCATGTATTTTTATGATCTGCTACAATTAGATCCGGCCGCCTTAAAGCAAAAAATCCGTTCTGCCGATACGCAGAAAGAGCGTCTCTGGATCTATGGGGTCACATTTATCCGGTCCCTTTTGATTGTAGCTTTTGCCATGCTTTTGATTACACCGGCTTCCGCTGCCTTTGGTTCGGAAAACAGTGCGATGGCTGTTGCTATCTTTTGTATTTTGTTGTCTGTCCGTTTTGTCGATTTTGGGTACTGCATCAGGGATTCCCTGTGCTGTCTGGCCGTTGTTTTCCTTCTTCTGTTTATTTCCCCTGTCGCAGCGGCTCTGCTCCCTCTTTGGGGCACTCCCCTGGTACATTTTGTCACTTTGTTCCTGATCCTGCTCATGACCAGCCAGGTTCCAGAAATGGGCAACGGCGGGCTTTATGGGTTCGCGTATGTTTTCCTGGTGGGCAATCCTGTCACGGGCGACCTGTTGCTCAAACGCGGGATTCTGGTACTGATTGGGTTCCTGGTCTGCGGCGCAATTTTCTACGGAAAACACCGGAAAAAGCATCAAGAAACCCATTTTTCTTCTGTGGTCAAAGACTTTAAATTTTCCTGTAAAAAAAGTCGTTGGCAGCTGCGTATGGCCTTCGGGGTCAGTCTTGTCCTGACATTAGGGGCCCTTTTCCATTTAGAACGGTTCATGTGGGCGGGGTTTGCCTGCTCCTCTTTGCTTTCAACCTATGCCCCCTCTTCCAGGTTGAAGGAACGGCTGGCAGACCGCATATTCGGTGTGATTGTCGGATCCCTGCTCTTTTTGTTGGTATATCAAATCACACCGGATACTTTACGCGGATCCCTTGGTATTCTTGGAGGGATCTGCCTGGGGTTCTGCGCCAATTATCGGTTTAAAACCATTTTAAACTGTTTTGGCGCCCTCTCGATAGCCGCTGGGCTGTATGGTATCCAACATGCTGTTTTTCTGCGAATTTTAGATAATGTTTTGGGTGTTGTATTTGGATATCTCTTTTTCTTCCTGTGCCAACAGCTGGTGAGAAAATGGATATATTTTCGCAAAACAGCCATACAAAAAAACAATGGTACAACTTAAGTGACAGATGTAGGGTAAATGCTCAAATGTAAAAAGCGCTGTAAAATATCAATGATACATAGCAATGGCTGCTTTTATCGCTATGTATCATTGTGATCCTTCAATACCTATATCGGTCAATATGGCTTTTAACTCTGGATAAGGCATACTGTACCGCTGGCTCAAATAGCGGAGGGATGCCCCCAGCTCTCCATCAGGCCCGCCATATTGGCTAATGATGACTTTGGCGAGCTGGGCATTCGGGCGCGAAATTTTTACCGGATACTGTAACCGTTTTTCATATATCCACATACTCAAACCTCCTCATTATCCCAGGGCCATGGATCAGAAATCCATGCCCAGCGGTTTCCGTCTTTTTGCATGGAAGTTAAAGGTCCATATTTTTCCTCAAATTCCCTGCGCAAGATCGAACTCTTTTTCTGATATTCATCCAGTTTCATGCCGGCCTCCCGGTCATTGGGATGGGAATCCAAAAATAAATGCAGCTCCACGATTGCAAAGTCAATCGCTGCGATCTGCCTTAGCAAATGGTCTCTTTCATTCATTTTATCTGCCCTCCACATCCTAAAAATGGTTTATCCAACACCGGAAACATGGTTCCCGCACTTAATCCCTTTTCTGGATGGTACATATTTCCTATGGAACCCTGATAGGGTACATAAGCCATTGCCACAACTGGATTTTTGGGAAGCGGCGGAATTCCATAATGTTCCGACATCATCTTATCCATATTGTCCATACAATCATTCTCCTTTCTGAAATGGTGTCATCTCATTATATGAAGGAACTGCCGGACAGGTTACCAACTTTCTCAATCTGAAAAAAGATTAAAAATGTGAAAAAAAGGTCTTGCACTTCTTAGTAAAGATGTTAAGATAAAGAAAGAAGAAATTTTTAATCTTTATAAGGAGCCAATGGTTATGAATGTAAAAATTTACAAAGACGCAAACGCCATCGGCGTTGCCGCCGCCAGCATTTTCGCTGGCCAAGTAATCGCTAAGCCGGACAGTGTGCTGGGCCTTGCTACCGGTTCTTCCCCTATCCCTACTTATCGCTGCCTGATTGAATGGTACAAAAATGGCACCTTGGATTTTTCTAAGGTTACCACCTTTAATCTGGACGAATACATTGGATTGGGACATGATCATCCTCAAAGTTACTATTATTTCATGCAGGAAAACCTGTTCCATGGGATCAATGTTCCCGCTGAAAAAATCCATGTTCCTTGCGGTACTGCGGACGACATTGACAGTGAAGGCAAACATTACGATGAAATGATCGCAGAAGCTGGCGGTATCGACGTCCAGATTCTGGGAATTGGAAATAACGGGCATATTGCTTTTAACGAGCCCTGTGATGATTTCCCTATGGGCACTCATAAAGTGTCTTTGACACAAAGCACTATCGATGCCAATACCCGCTTCTTTGAGAGCAGCGATGAAGTGCCCCGTTACGCCATTAGCATGGGCATCGGTTCTATTATGAAGGCCCGCCAGATTATCCTGGTCGCCACCGGTTCCGCCAAAGCCCAGGCGGTACATGATATGGTCAAAGGGCCGGTTACCCCTCAATGCCCTGCCTCTGTCCTGCAACTCCATCCCAATGTGACAATTTTTGCTGACGAAGCTGCTTCCGCGTTGCTGTAATCGTTTTTACCTTTCCATATCATCATATAAAGAGGCTGCCACCAGTAAAACCAATGGTGGCAGCCTCTTTATTTTTTCATTCCTTGAGAAACAGGAAACAAAATATCTTTCTCAAAAGTATACAGAACAACCCAGGGAAACTTTCATTATTTCGCCATATGGCGGGCATTCTTTTTCTTCTTTTTTACAGATTCCGGTAACACAATCTCTGCGGTATCGGAACTGGGATTCACCTGCTGTAAATAAGCGGGAAGAACAGGGTCTTTGCAGCAAATACCGATCAAGCTGAAAAGGATCACTGCACATTGCAGGCCTAAAAGTATATAGAACCCAATCTGATAAACTACCAGGGAATATCCAGCTGCTAATGCCGGGAATAAATACTGTGTTAAAGTTAAGGTTAATCCCATCGCAGCCGATAACAAAGAAATTCCATACCGTATCCTGCTTTCCAGCAACAGGACCAAAAGGACACCAATGGCCACCGGAACATAATACAGCATAAAAGTCAGCACATCCTCAAGGCTTCCTGTTCGGTATCCATCCTGAATGATGTTCCATAGGCTCAATGATAACTCATAATCATGGATAAAAGGAACAAACAGCACTCCCAACAACCCCAGTTGAAGGACAATCGTAACCCACTTTATCAATTGATATTTCATACATATTCCTCCTATATCCAACAAACCTCATTACAAAATACAATTTTTCCCTTATTTTGAGGAAAAAATTGGCCGGAACGTGGCGGCTAACCTGGTATATGGCATGGTTTGCAGCCATATAGTCCCAGGGCCTGTCACACGGGTATGAAACAGCCCTTCTCCTCCAAACAGCGTATTCTTTATCCCCCCGGTAGACTGTACATCCATGGTAACGCTTGCTGTCATAGCGGCCAGCGCCCCAGTATCCACCAACAGGGACTGTCCTGCTGTCAAATCATATTGAACCACATGCCCGTCAATTTCCAGAAAAGCAAGGCCATTTCCTTCCAGTCTCTGTAAAATCAGACCTTCTCCCCCAAAAAAGGTCCCTCCTACCTTTCTATTGATATGGGCGCTCAGCTTTACTGACTTTTGGCAGGCAAGGAATGCGTGTTTTTGGCAAATAATCGTGTTGTTTGCCGAAATCTCCATTGGCAAAATGGTACCAGGGAAACTAGAGGCGAAGGCAATCATCCCTTCCCCTGTTTGACAGGTAAAAGTCGGCAAAAACATGGACTCTCCAGAGAAGGCGCGTCCAAAAGCTTTTCCCAGGCCTCCCTCCATTTTCGTTGTCATAGCCATATTGGGGGTCATCCAGTTCATAGCCCCATTATCCGACATCATGGCCTCTCCAGCATTTAAATAACAGATAACTACCGGCAACGGGGTCCCCTCAATAGAATACCTCACGTTTTATTCTCCTTTTTTATCTGATTCGTTAGAGATCAGAAATGTTCTTCTGTTAAAGTTTAAGCCATAGAATTATGATAACGCTGTAATGTCTCAGAAGCCCATGCCCCATCTATTATGGAAAACCCTGTTGGCAGAATCCCTCCAAAACGGCGTGCGATATCCATTGAACGGTCATACACCTCTATTTTGGTATTCTGATAAATAGGTTCCTGACGTTTTGGAATAAAGAAAGAGTATCCCACTTGATCAGTTTCCCGATCGAGCAGGCAAAAATACCCTGCCTGTATCGGCTCATGCAACCGTTTAGAAAGCGCGCGTCCCAACGCCAATTTGGTAAGCTCACTGGCCCGGTCATCCAGCTCTTCCTCAAATAACAGAATTTTTTCTTTTAATGTATTGATATCAGGAGCCAGGCGTTTTTTCAAATCACCCAATTCCGGAAACTGCCTTTCCGTATCTGGAACAGAAAAAAAAGATTCTCTCTGCTCGGGAAGAAGGTATATCATAAATTTATGTTCCATATCATGGTAGAGAAACGGGTTCAACAGCATGGCCTCATAGCCGCAATGCGGACAGACCCAGGCAAATAAAGTTTCATCCATTACCCGGTCACGCAATTTGGGATCCAGTGTAACATTGATTGTTGTATACATCTGGGTATCCGAATGTTCTCCACAGTGAGGACATCCAACGGATTTTGTGGTTCTTCTTGACATAGTTTCCCTTCTCCAGCCTCTCCCCCTATGGAAAAGCAAATTTTCCTTCCTTTTCCATAAGTGGAAATCATTTTTATTATTCATTGTATCATATTTTGGAAAATATGAACAGTAGGTAACAAAACTTATTGACCCTTTTTTAAAAACATGACATAATAAAAAAGGCCATGTAATGAATATGTTTGTTTTCCAAAAAGACGAAAAGACATAAATAGAAAATAGATTTCAATTCACAGGGGGAACCAGCATGAAATGTTACCGTTGTTCTACAAAAAATCCTGACGGCGCGGTTTGCTGCCGTTACTGTGGCGCCCCTTTTATCCAAGAATCTCCTATCGCAGAGTCAGAAAGCAACGAAGGATTGCTTCCTCCTCAAGAAGCCTACTTTGAAGAAAACCAGCCGAAAAAGATTTCCTTTTTTACCCAATATGCCTATCGGATTTTATCATCCCGCCGCCGTTATCTTCTGGCTTTTGGATTGTTAGCTGTCTTTACCCTATGTTTTATCCTGCTGGTGTTGCTGCTATGCCAAATCGGGGGAGATGCTATCAAAACTTTTGAATTAACAGGGATGTTATCCAGTACCCGAGATGCTAGTATCATTGGGCAGGCACAACAGGCCTGGAAATTATTATGGAGTTATGTGGTGGTAATCGCGCTATGTGGGGCTGGTATATTCTTTTGTGTCACGATAGCATATAAAATGATAAAGATCCTATTGATATTCCGGGAACGGAAAAGAGCAATCGTCCCTATTGATTGGGAAAAAATAAAAAAGAAAGCCTGAATCAAACAATCTAAGAATGGATAAGCCAAATCCCGGGATACTAAACATAGCGGTTATTACAATCTTTTATGAGACCAGACTGTCCAATTTTCATCACATAGGAGGTTTTCTACCATGGAGTTTTTGAGCCAGATGGGACGCATCATTGTTGGTGCTATGGATTCTGCACTCGTATACAACCGGAAAAAGGCCCTGCATAAACGATTGAAGCATATGATCCAAAGGGAAAATAGGCAGGTCAACCGCAAATATCTCCTTTTGGGAAAATATTGCTATAAAAATCTGCAAAACTCCATTTCTGATGAATCTGTAAAAAAAATATGCCAATCCATCCAAATTTCCCAGGAGCGGATGACAAAAGCCCGAAAACGTCTGGTGGCGCTTCAAAGCAGAAGCTTGGAACAGGATCAAATTCTTTCTGAAACATCAAAAAAGGAAAATGAGTCGGAAAATCTAAAGCAGATTTACAACCATCTTTAGAAACTACAGAAATATTTGGAAGAATAAAGAGGGTTGGATATGAAGACACTGATTGTTTGTTATTCTTTTGGCGGAAAGACCAAAAAGGCAGCTTCCTACCTTGCTGATCAAATCAAAGCTGATTTTGTCCAGTTGCAAACGACAAGAAATAACGTTCGTCTATTTTCCCTGATAACAGGCATCGCATGTACCTGCTTCCATCGCAGCCAAGAAATATTGCCCCTAGAAGAGGATATTTCTTCTTATGAACGAATTATCATAGCCGGCCCTGTCTGGGCAGGACGTCCTGCTCCAGCTGTCCAGACATTTATCCACCAATATGCCTTGGCTGGAAAAGTGACATGTGGCCTGCTCACCTGCGCTAAGGCAGATAGAGGTCCCTTGTCTTTTCTGCGCGATGAATTGCAGGATGCACAATCTCATTGCGCAAACATCATTGCCATTCATATGGACCCCGCTATGCTCCGTTCTCTCCATCATAAAGAAATTCAGTTTATTTCCTCAAACGATGGAAAACTCCGCTTACGGGCTGAGAAAAAAGGAACAGATACCGCTTTATTAAGAGAACTGTGTTTGGAAGAAAATTAGTAAATAGAACCGGCAGATTTTTGGAGCACATAAATTTCTCTTGCTGTCACACAAAAGAACCGGTATAATAAGGCAAGAAAAATAGGTTTTCAAAAATATTTGGTAGGAGGTATGTTCTATGAAACATCCTATTGTCACCATCGAAATGTCTTCTGGAAACACCATCAAAATAGAGCTTTATCCAGAAGTTGCGCCTAATACCGTCAAGAACTTCATTTCCCTTGTAAAGAAAGGGTTTTATGACGGCGTAATCTTTCATCGCGTTATTCCTGGTTTTATGATCCAGGGCGGGGATCCTCAAGGTGTAGGAACCGGTGGCCCTGGTTATCATATTAAAGGGGAATTTATCGCCAATGGATTTCCCAATGATTTGAAACATACCACTGGTGTGATTTCCATGGCGCGTGCAGGCCATCCTGACAGCGCAGGTTCCCAGTTTTTCATTATGGTGGATGATGCCCCTCATCTGGACGGCCAGTATGCAGCCTTCGGAAAAGTGATTGAAGGAATCGAAGAAGCCCAGCGGATTGTCGCGGTAAAACGTGATTATATGGATAAACCTCTGGAAAGCCAAACGATGGTAAAAGTAACTGTGGATACCCTGGGAGAAGATTTCGAGGAGCCAGAAACTCTGTAAGCTGAGAAAAAACGGGACAGGATGTTCTGTTTATATGGGATTAGCTCTCCCTTATTCTGTTGATTTTCCCATCAAAAAAATCTTGCCTACCCTATCTTTCGAGGCAACAGTAAACAACGCAAGGCAGGTGATAAATCATCTGCCTTGCGTTGTTTGTTTTTTACCTCCTTTCCTCATATGTTTTATGCGGTTTATGGGCAAACAACATTAAATTTTCCCTAACTTCAGACAACGCCAGAAAAATTGCCTAAGAATTCGCCAAAAAATTTTGTGATCCTGCGCAGTTTTGAAAATATAAAAGTTTGCCTACTGAAAAGGTTGTAAAGCACTTTGAGATTTATTATAATAGAAAAATATAAGTTGAGGTCGGAAGGCGCAGAAAAAAGCCATTTTTAGAGGAGATATCAGTCAAAATTAACTCTGGTTTTCCTCATCTAGGCTTGCTTTGATCCTTTGTGAAAAAAGCGATGGCGCCCTTATGAAATTGCATAGTGAGGGTATGAGAACATGAAAGCTGTAGGGTTTGATAACGACAAATACTTAAAAACGCAGTCCAAACATATTCTGGAACGGATCGCCCAATTTGATAATAAGCTCTATTTGGAACTGGGTGGAAAATTATTTGACGATTACCATGCGTCCAGGGTGCTGCCCGGATTCCAACCTGACAGCAAAGTAAGGATGCTGCTACAATTGGCTGATCAAGCGGAAATTGTCATTGTGATTAACGCTACCGACATTGAAAAAAGCAAGGTCCGGGGAGATCTTGGCATCACCTATGACGCCGATGTGCTCCGTTTGATCGACGCTTTCCGGGACATTGGCCTGTATGTAGGCAGCGTGGTCATCGCCCAGTACAGCGGGCAGCCGGTGGTAGATTCCTTTAAAAATAGGCTTAATCGTCTGGGGATCCAGGTTTTCCTCCATTATCCTATTGTGGGATACCCCAATAATATTCCACTTATCGTCAGCGACGAGGGGTTTGGGAAAAATGAGTATATTGAAACCACCCGTCCGCTGGTTATTGTCACAGCCCCGGGACCGGGCAGCGGAAAAATGGCCACCTGTCTCTCCCAGCTGTATCATGAATATAAAAGAGGGATTAAGGCGGGATATGCTAAATTTGAAACCTTCCCTGTGTGGAACCTCCCATTAAAGCATCCGGTAAACCTGGCATATGAAGCGGCCACCGCTGATCTGAATGATGTGAATATGATTGACCCTTTCCACTTGGAAGCCTACGGAAAAACTGCGGTTAACTACAATAGGGATGTAGAAGTCTTTCCTGTTTTAAACGCTATTTTTGAAAAAATCACAGGGGAAAGTCCTTATAAATCCCCCACTGACATGGGTGTTAATATGGCGGGCAATTGTATCATAGATGATGATGTATGCCAAGAGGCTTCCCGCCAGGAAATCATCCGTAGATATTATCACGCGCGGTGTGACCAAAGACAAGGGCGGATAGATGAGGAAGCTGTTTATAAAGTAGAGCTTTTGATGAATAAAGCGGGGGTTTCCATTCAAGACCGGGAAGTTGCCTATGCCGCTCTGACACGTGCCGAGGAAACAGGCATGCCCGCCGCTGCGATTCAGTTAGAGAACGGGAAAATTGTCACCGGAAAAACCTCTTCCCTGTTGGGTGCTTCCGCTGCCGTTATTCTGAACGCCTTAAAAGAGTTAGGTGGGATCAGCCATAAAATGCCGTTAATTTCCCCGATCGTGATTGAGCCTATTCAGAACCTGAAAACCAAAGTATTGGGGAACCATAATCCCAGGCTTCACTCTGACGAAATCTTAATCGCCCTTTCCATCAGTGCCGCTACCAATCCTACAGCGGAGTTAGCTCTCCGTCAGCTTCCAAAGTTGAGAGGCTGTGAAGCGCATTCTTCCGTTATCCTCTCTCAGGTGGATGATTCTGTATTCCGGAAATTGGGGATTAACCTTACTTGTGAAGCAAAGTACCAAACAAAAAAATTATACCATAGATAAAAATGGGAAAGAGCGTTTGCAGTTTATCCTCTGCAAACGTTCTTTTATTTTTGTAAAAAACGCTTTATTGCCTTTGTAAAAATATATTAACTGTATAACCTATACTGAAAAGAAAGGGAATGATCTCCCAATTTCTGAAAAATATAAAAAACATATTTCTCCTGTTCATCAATATTGTAACAATATTGACTCTTTAAGATTTGCTGTTTGTCTACTACATCCACCTCTACTCCCCGGGCTCCTTCTGGACGTGGGCCAAATATCACATACGTATGGCAGTCTTGCTTTTTTTCAGAAAAAGAGCAAAGGTCAGATGAATCTCCTGTTGATTGTTCCTTGGGATAATAAAAATATCTGGGAGAAAGCCGTTTTGGAAACCATTCATTTTTTGAGAATCCAATGACAAAAAGGGTTCCTCCATTTTGATATAGGCAAAATAATTGATCATTGTACCATTGCTTTTGCTGCAGGGTACAATCTTCATATTCTTCTCCCAGCTGGATCAAATACTTTTGCCCTGCCTGCTTCAGCTGATTCTCCGTGTAAGTTGTCTGCATAAAAGCTATCATGGTACCAAACATAACACAAAATAATAATATGCCCAGACTAATTATTTTTGGAAACCGTTTCCTCAACGTTCTCCCCCCATTTATTTCCTATATGCAAATTATAAATAATTATAATAAAATGTAAATTATTTGTCGAAAATCTTCACCATATAATTTGTAAGATAGGAAAAATTTTTATTATCGGTATAATTAGCCCTATGGAAATCCAAAATAAAGATACGGTATCGCTGAAAATAAACAGAAAGGCTGGCGTATCTTATGGCGATTTCTTTTATACGTACTCTTCTTCTTTACATAGTTATCATTGCTGCCGTCAGACTGATGGGAAAACGGCAGATCAGCGAGTTGCAGACTTCCGAACTAGTGGTCACTCTGTTGATTTCCGATATCGCGGCAATCCCTATGCAAAATACCGGGCAGCCCTTGGTCAGTGGATTCCTTCCTATCGCCGTACTAGTAGCCTGTGAACTAATTATCTCTACTGTGATGTTGAAAAGCGCTAAATTTCGCCGTTTTGTCTGCGGTAAGCCGGTTATTGTAATAAATGATGGAAAAATTGACCAAGGCCAAATGAGGCGGCTTCGTATGAGCACAGAAGACCTTTCCGAACAGCTCCGTCAAATGGATGTTTTCCACATAGAGGATGTGGCTTATGCCATTGTGGAAACCAACGGAAAACTCAGCGTACTGAAAAAGCCGGATAAATTACAACCGGATAATTCTTTATTGGGAATCGTTGTACCGGATACTGGAATTCAGGTTGTAGTCATCAGTGACGGGGAAATTTCTGAATTTTCTGTCTCTTTGTGCGGATTAACCCAGGAGTGGATTCATGGTATCCTACAGGGCGAAAAAATTGACCAAAAGGATGTATTTCTCATGACTGCCGATCGGGAAAAGAATTATCATATTATCAAAAAGGAGGCGGTTTCTTGAAACGTGCTTGGGCGGCTATTGTCATGGTGGCTGTCTTACTGGCCTTATGTACAATTGTTCCTGTCTTTACCCGTCAAAATATCGCTTCCCTTACCGATAAAATAAGCGAGGCCAAAATACAGATCTCCCAAGGTAATGTAGAAGAGGCCAATCGCCTCAGCCAGGAACTCGCTTACATGTGGGATGAACATTATCAAGTTTTCTGTACCTATATTTCCCATGAAAAATTGGAAGCCATTGACCAGTCCATTGCTACTTTACAAACAAACCTGGAATTTGAGGAATATGCGGAATTTACCGCGGAACTTGACCGCGCCTGTTCCCAACTGAAACATTTGCAGGATACAGAAATGCCTGTCCTGGAAAATATTCTTTAACCAAAGATACCGGATTTTTTGGTTTGTGATACTTCAAAAAAGTTCTTTTATAAATATAAAAACAGCACTGTATATACCCAAATACAGTGCTGTTTTCTGTTTTGATTCCTTAGTGAAAAAGTTACGAGTCCTTTTTATCTGTCTCCTGTAACAGCTTATTTAACTCTTCCATAAAGGTATTGATATCTTTAAACTGTCGATAGACTGAAGCAAATCGGACATAGGCCACTTCATCCACACCTTTTAATAATTCCATGGCATATTCCCCGATCAAAGTCGACGTAACCTCACGGTCCAGAGAATTCTGTAATTTGGTCTCAATCTGATCCACCAAATCTTCCAGGGTATCCACAGAAACCGGCCGGTTGGCACAGGCGCGCAGCAACCCGTTTAACAGCTTATTGCGGTCAAAAGCTTCCCTGGATTTATCCTTCTTAATCACGATAATGGGAACTGTCTCTATTACTTCATATGTGGTAAACCGTTTGCCACATCCCAGGCATTCTCTGCGCCGCCGGATTCGTTCCCCTTCATCGGTAGGACGGGAATCAATTACCTTGCTTTCTTCAAAACCGCAGTATGGGCATTTCATTGCGGACACCCCCTTTTCATTTTTTTATTATACCATAGTAAAATATTTTTTTGCAATTATTTTTCCACATAATTCTAAGAAAACTTATAGGATTTGGTTGAGATATTCATAGGATTCTGTCAGTTCTTCCAGTCCCACGAAATTTTTCCGGTAGACTTCAATAATATAGTCCCCTTGGTATCCATCCATATCCAAACAGGTTTTCAGACGATGGAAGTTCATTTGCCCTTTTCCCGGCAATAAACAGTCATGTCCCTGCCGGTGATCATTAATATGGATGTGTACCAGGCGGTTTCCCATGGCCTGATACATAGAAAAAGGGTCAAATCCAGCTCTGACCGCTTGCTTCAAGTCTAATACAAAGCTGGCTTCACTTCCTAAATAATCCCGCATCCGTTTTATAAATGCTGGATCTGCGCTCCGATAAAGGTTGACATTTTCCTGTGCCAATGTTATCCCATACCGCCTTGCCCTTTGGCTAAGCTGTGCAAACCGGTCGAAATATTGAATCTCTGTCAATCCGCTTTTCTCTGGCGAACGGTCGCCATGTAACACCAGGATCTTTGCCCCTAGCCTCGCGGCTGTCTCAAAATAACGGTTATAGAATTTTATACCGTCCTCAAAACGTCTCTCATAATTCGAAAAAAGCAAATACGATTCAAAGCCCGAAGTAAAAGGGTGAATGGATTTTAAAACCGCCCCCTTTTGTTCCAACATTTTTCCCAAATGAGAAACAAATTCCGGCTCTAATTCCGAAAGTGTATTAAAAAAAATCTCAAACAATCGAAACCCTTGACCTAATAAGGTTTCCAATGCTTTTTCTGTATACATCGGGTATAAACATGCTGTAGAAATACCAATATTCATATGTGACATTCCTTTATATAATGCTTTTTTTCATCATATCATATTCTAAATAAGAGAAAAAGATTTTTTTGCCTATGTTTAAAACTTTTCTTTTTATTTAAATATTTATAAAAGGTACAACGGGAAAATACCATAAAATATCAAACAAAAAAGAAAGCTGTCCAAATCTAATCGGACAGCTTTCTAACTCGATTAAGCTTCGGCCGCAGCTTCTTCTTTTTTCTTCTTGCCGCGTTTTTTCCACATGACCCACAACGGACCTACAATACAGTTGGTTGTGTAACAGCCGGAAACAATACCCACCATCATGGGAAGGGCAAAAGAAGTGACAGAAGGCAAGTCAAAAATAAGGGATACGATGAATACCACAGTAATCGCCGCAAAAGTTGTGATCGAGGTATTAATCGTACGGCTGAGGTTCTGATTAATACTTTTGTTTACAATATCCCCTATATCTGTCTTGGGGCTAGACAGCCTGCGGTTTTCACGGACACGGTCATAAATAACAATGGTGTCATTCAGGGAATACCCCAAAATCATCAAGGCTACTGCGATAAAGTTACTGTCAATCGGTAAACGGCAGATAATAAAGGTAAAGTATACATTGGAAACGTCCAGCAGGAGAGCGACCAGCGCGAATACGCCGGCGGACCATCCGCCGATTTTCTTAAAGCGGAACGCCACATATACCACCATCAAAACCGCTGCGATCCCCACAGCTACCAAGCATTTCAAGAGGAACTGCCCGCCCATGGTCGGGTCTACAGAACTGGATTCGCTTTGAGCAAACTGGTTCTCCGGAAAATTATCTTCCAATGCCTGTGTGATCTCTTTTTGCTTATCTAAAGAGATAGACTGATTGCCTGAGAAAGAAAGGGAAATCGTGTTCTGGGTCTCGTCAGAACCCGCAATCTTCACATTCTGATTGACCTGAATGCTTACCTCTTCTTCTGTCATTCCATTGACCAGCTTCTGTACCGCATTTTCATCAATTTCCCCTGTATAGGAATAACTGATGATCGCCCCGCCGCTGAACTGGATATCCAAACGGGTTCCATTAATAATATTAAAAATAATTCCAATGACAATGATACACAGGGAAATGGTAAATGGAATTTTTCTTTTTCCTACAAAATCAATGGTATGCTTCATTTTCCTTTCCCCCCATACATCCATTTCTTACGCATAAACTTCAATCCGGAGAGGGACCTCAGCATCAATCTGGAAGCACCTACACCCATTACGAAGTTGCAAACGACACCTACCAATAAGGTATAGCCGAAAGAGTAAATGATACCCGTAGTAGAGGGGCCAAACCAGAAGGAAAGAATATTAGAAGGACCAAATACACACATCAAAATGATTGCCACAATGATAACCGTGATGTTGCCGTCAAAAATCGCCCAGAAACTTCCACGGCAGCCTTTGTCAATGGCTCCATCCAGCGTCTTTCCATTGCGAATCTCTTCCTTAACGCGTTCTGCCGTAATGATATTGGCATCCACACCCATACCAATGGAAAGGATCAAACCTGCGATACCAGGCAAAGTCATGGTAAAGCTGGAAACAAAGTTAAAGAAGCCGGAAACAGCAGCCAGTGACAGGGCCATCTGACCGATCAGGGCAATACAAGCTACAAAACCGGGAACCCGGTACATAATCAACATGAACAGGCAAATCAGCACCATGGCAATCGCCGCCGCAATCCCCATGGCGGTCAGCGCGGAACTTCCCAAAGTGGGATTGATGGTTCCATAGTTGCTGGTTTCCAGTTTAAAGGGCAGAGCACCCGCGTTGATCTTTTGCGCCAGGTCAGATGCTTCCTTTGCAGTAAAATCACCGCTGATGCTGGCCTGGCCGTCAGTAATAGGTTCATTTACTGTAGGCGCGGACAGCATGACATCGTCCATCCAAATGGAAATAGTTTTGCCTTGCAGCCGCTGGGTAGCCTCCGCAAACTTGTCTTTCCCGCTTTCTTCCAGCTCCAAAGAAATGACGTAAGAAATCTGGGTTGGGTTATTTTCATCCTGGACCGCCTGCGCCTTGGCACTCTTAATGTCGCTGCCTTGCAGGATAACGTTCTCCGCCGTTACACCGCTGGGCGTAGTAGCCACCGCTTTACCGTCTGAACCAATTTCATTGCCCGCATACTCGTTTCCTTCCCGGAAAGTCAATTCAGCGGTTGCTGAAATCTCTTCAATGGCGCTTTCCGGATCAAACTCCGTTTCATCCACTTTCCAGGGGAAACGAACAATAATGCGATCATTATTATAATCCGCATATAGTTCATAGTCCGTGATGTTTTTAGAAACCATACGGGTTTCTATAATGGCCTTGGCGGAATCAATCTGGTCATTCGTCGCGTCCACATCATCCGCCGGGCGGAACGTTGCTTCTACGCCGCCCCGGATATCAATACCCCACCGAATGTCGTTGACGCCTTTGATATAGGTGATGGGAATATCACCATTGTGGCCATGTATACCAAATATCGAGGTATACCCAACGAACAGGATGAGGAGGGCAACGATGAAAAAGACTGGTTTGGGTACTCGCTTCATGCGTAAATCCTCCAATACATTTATGGTGTCCTGTAGCCTAAAAGGAATCTGTACGAACGTTTTTATCCTGTCTGAACAGTTCCCCATCCCCATTCAGGCACAAAAAAAGTGCCGGTTTCCGGCAAGGCATTCTCTAACTCCTCATGTTTCAAATAACCTGTTTTTCAGGATATTTGCCCCTCTCTCAAAAAGAGAACCATCTCTTCTTTTTGAGCAGACAAAAAAATTAACCTTGCACGCTGTACAAAGGCTACAGACGTAACAAGGTTAATTATATTGTTTTTATTCACAAAAGTCAATGCAATCTCAGGGGGATCGTCTAATTTTTTCACAAATATTACTTTCCTGTCGAAAAGCGGCTTCCTTTTTTAACGGTCCAGCAATTTTTCTACCGCAGCCAATTCCACGCATAGGCAGAACAGTTTCATAGCGGTTTCCAGTTCTGCAACCGGAGGATAGGTAGGGGCTAAACGGATATTGCTGTCCCTGGGATCTTTTCCATAAGGATAGGTAGCTCCCGCCGGGGTAAATACCACGCCCGCCTGTTTACACAATTCTATCACGCGTTTTGCACAGCCTTCCATAACATCTACGCTGATAAAATATCCTCCGTTGGGCTTTGTCCAGCTAGCCACGCCTTTTCCGCTCAATTCCTCTTCCAAGTTGCGCAGTACCGCCTCAAACTTGGGCTCTAAGATCGCGCGGTGTAATTGCATGTGCTGCAAAAATCCTTGATAATCCTTAAAATAACGGGCATGGCGCAATTGATTGAGCTTATCAAATCCGATGGTTTGGGTAGAATAACGCTTTTTCAGTACAGCCATGTTGGCTTCCGAAGCGGCGAAAGCGGCAACACCCGCGCCGGGGAAGGTGATCTTGGAAGTGGAACAGAATTGAATAAACAGATCCTCATTCCCATATTTTTTGCTTTCCTCCATCACATTCAACAGCTCATCCGGCGTATCTGTCAGGTCATGGACACAATAAGCATTGTCCCACATCACACGGAAATCCTTGGCGGCCGGCTTAAGCGCTGCCAAACGGCGGACTACCTCATCAGAATAAGTAATCCCGGAAGGGTTGGAATACTTGGGGACACACCACATTCCTTTGACGCTGGCATCTGACTGTACCAGGCGCTCTACTTCATCCATATCTGGACCATCGTCGTGGAGAGGAACATTGATCATCTGAATCCCAAAATATTCAGTTACACCAAAGTGACGGTCATAACCTGGAACCGGGCACAAAAACTTTACATCGCCCTGCTTGCACCAGGGTTCACATCCTCCAATTCCATGGGTCATGAAACAGGAAATGGTATCAAACATCAAATTCAGGCTGGAATTTCCCCCTACAAAAACCTGAGAGGCGGGAACGCCTAGCACATGGCCAAAAATTTCCTTCATCTCCGGCAGGCCATCCAGCAAACCATAATTTCGGCAGTCTACGCCACCCTCTGTTTTAAAATCTGAGCCGCTGTTCAATATGTCCAGCATTTCCACAGAAAGATCAGTCTGATCGGCTCCCGGCTTCCCTCTGGAAAGATCCAGCTGGAGATTCTGCTCCTGAAACGCACGGTAGTTTTCCTGTAACTGCGCTAATTCTTGTTTCAACTCTTCATGATTCATTGATACATAATCAGACATGAGTATCCCCCTCATAACAATTGCAAAATTTCTTTAAAACTATCCATATTCTAATTGATTTACCAGATAAATGCAAGCTATATTTAGATTTCTTGCAAAATCGCATTTTCCAAGCTAAATATTCCTTCTTTTCTGTATAACCTGTTGGGAGATAGGTATCCTTTTTCTGTGTTTTCCTTCTTTTTTTATTCTCTTTTTTTCTCCAAATGTTTCTGTGATTCTTGTCTCTCCGGAAAAGCTTCCTTTTGTTTCCTACCCCTCAGGGGTACTTTGTTTGCATGATCTTTTCCTAGATTATGCAAATAAAACAATGGGCGTTCCCTCTCCCCCCTTGATAGCGCATAACAAAAACGCTTTTCCTATCCGCACGGATAAGAAAAGCGTTTTCTGATATTTGGTCAAAGGAATCCGATAACTAACATTTCTTGTATTAGTTTAAAATTCCGCTGTTCCTGTGGTTCTTGGGAAAGGCAGGACATCACGAATGTTGGAAATTCCCGTCAAATACATGATCAGACGCTCAAATCCCAAACCAAAACCGGCATGCTTGGCCCCGCCATAACGGCGAAGGTCGAGATACCACCAGTAATCCTCTTCCTTTAAGCCCAGTTCCTGCATCCTCTCCATCAGCTTATCCAAACGCTCTTCACGCTGGCTGCCTCCGATAATTTCGCCAATTCCCGGTACCAGCATATCCATAGCCGCTACGGTCTTCCCGTCGTCGTTTAAGCGCATATAGAAGGATTTGATTTCCTTGGGATAGTCGGTAACAAATACCGGTTTGTGGAATACCTGTTCTGTGAGGTATTTCTCATGTTCCGTTTGAAGGTCTGTTCCCCATTCCACTTTATATTCAAATTGATCGTTGTTCTTTTTCAGGATATCTACAGCCTCTGTATAGGTCACATGGGCAAAATCCGAGTTTACCAGATCTTGCAGGCGCTGGATCAGCCCTTTATCATAGAAATTGTTAAAGAACTGCATATCTGCCGGGCAGGTATCCAACACATGTTGAATAACAGATTTTATCATGTCACGGGCCAGCTCCATGTCATCCTGCAAATCCGCAAAGGCGATTTCCGGTTCAATCATCCAGAATTCCGCCGCATGGCGCTGTGTATAGGACTTTTCCGCGCGGAAAGTCGGCCCAAAGGTATATACCTTTCCAAAAGCCATCGCCATACATTCCGCTTCCAGCTGGCCGGATACCGTCAGGGAAGTGTGCTTCTCAAAGAAGTCCTGGCTGAAATCCACCTTGCCATCCTCGCCCTTGGGCAACTCGTTGAGGTCCAGGGAAGTCACAGTGAACATCTCGCCCGCCCCTTCGCAGTCGCTCCCTGTTAAAATGGGAGTATGGGCGTATACAAAACCTCTTTCTTGAAAAAATTTATGAATCCCATAAGCCGCCGCAGAGCGCACACGGAACGCAGCGCTAAAGGTATTGGTACGCGGGCGCAGATGCGCAATGGTCCGCAAATATTCCAAAGAGTGGCGTTTTTTCTGAAGAGGGTATTCTGGGGAAGATGCACCATCCACACTCACCTGCTGCGCGTGGATCTCAAATGGCTGTTTTGCTTCCGGCGTCTCCAACAGAGTACCGGTTACTGTCACCGCAGACCCTACATTCAGCTTGGCTATTTCTTTAAAATTTTCCACCTTTTCCGCTTCAAAAACAACCTGGACGCCTTTAAAATAGCTTCCATCATTCAATTCCATAAATCCCAACGCTTTGGAGTCCCGAATGGTCCTCACCCAACCGCATACAGTAACGGTCTTTCCGCTATAGGCAGAACTGTCCTCATAAAGATGAGCGATTTCTGTCCTCTTCATTCCTAATCTCTCCCTTGTGTTGTACCTTTTCTTAGTCTTTATTGGTTTATTCTATAACAATACGATAGTTCACGCAAGCCCTACTATATGAAATCTTTCCCGAAATCAATTATTTTTTCAAATATTTTTACTTTTTTTCATTTTGCTCTTGATTTTCTCTCAGAGATTAGATATAATAAACGAGCGTCAGGGAAATGCTGACAAAAAGTTTCATAATATTTGGAGAGATGGCTGAGCTGGTCTAAGGCGCACGACTGGAAATCGTGTATGGGCTTAAACCCCATCAAGGGTTCGAATCCCTTTCTCTCCGCCAGAATGGAAAAGTGGGACAAACCTAGTAGTATCAAGGGTTTGTCCCACTTTTTGTTTTTGCAACATTGGACAACCGCTTAAAATATCGGGACAAGAGACCGCGTGAGATTCTCGTAGTACTAATACCCAAAAATTGTTGCTTGTTCTGTTGTTAAGAAAGGAGATCTTTTATGGCTTTTCACACCATCGATCTGTCCACGTGGAATCGTGCGGAACATTTTCTGCATTACAAAAATGAGGTGCAATGCGCTATCTGCATTACACATCGGATTTCCATTACCCGCCTTGTCCCCTTTTTAAAGCAAAAAAAATTGCGTTTTTATCCTGTCATGATTTACCTGGTTACAAAGGCACTGCACCTCCAAACCTTATTTCGTCTAGGGATGGATCAGGAAGGAAATGTGGGCTATTGGGACAGTATTGACCCTTCCTATACCATATTTCACAAAGAAACAGAGACCTTCTCCTGTTTGTGGAGTTCCTGGAATCTTGATTTTCATTCTTTCTATCCACAAATCTGTTCTGATATGGAAAGCCATCAAAATTTTTTTCACTTTTCCATGCCCGATATTCCCCCTAACCACTTTGACATTTCCTGCCTTCCCTGGCTCTCTTACGATTCCTTCCATATCAATGTAAATCCCGGGACTTATCTGGCCCCTATCATCACCTGGGGAAAATACTTGGAAAAAGAAGGAGAAATCCAGCTGCCCCTTTCCTTTCAGATCCATCACTCTGCGGCCGATGGATTTCATGTATCACAATTTTATCAGGACCTGGATCGTTTGATCGCTGCGTTTATCGAAGAATATCCCCTCTGATTGGAAAATTTTCCCTTGAATTTTATGATAAGAAAGCCAGACTCCTTTTTGAAAAGGAGTCTGGCTTTCTTATTTTCATAATATATTATTCATCTATTTCATTGGATGCAGACGGCTGTTTGGCACATTCCCTAGCCGCAATCCCGGATAATCCTTTTACGTTCTTCTGGCTAGTTTCATAGTCTTTGAGTGCCCGGGCAATTACGCCGCTTAACGCCAGTAATCCCAGCAAATTAGGCAATACCATCAGCCCGTTAAACATATCCGCCATAGACCAAACCAAATCTACTTTTAGGGTAGAACCCAGTACAATAAACCCTACTACCAACAAGGCGTAAATCTTTACCGCTTTTTTCCCAAACAGGTACTTAATATTGGTTTCCCCAAAGAAGTACCATCCTATAATGGTGGAAAAAGCGAAAAAGAACATACAAATGGCAATAAAGATGGTACCAAAACGGCCAAACAGGCTTTCAAATCCCGCCTGGGGCAATGCCACACCGTCCAACTGGTTTTCTCCCCCATAAGACAGCACACCACTGGTTAAAATCACCAGTGCAGTTAAGGTTAAAATGATGAAAGTATCAATAAATACGCCCATCATCGCCACAATGCCCTGGTCGCAAGGGTGTTTGACTTTGGCCAATGCGTGGGCATGCGGAGTGGAACCCATACCAGCTTCATTGGAAAATAGCCCTCTGGCTACACCAAAGCGCATAGCTTTCTGGACACCAATACCAGCTGCCCCGCCTACTACCGCCTGAGGAGCAAACGCACCTACAAAAATTTGACGGAAGGCTTCTGGAATATTACGGTAATTGGCGATAATGATCACCAAAGAACCTACAATATAGATAAGCGCCATGATCGGCACAATTTTTTCTGTTACCGATGCAATCCGTTTTACCCCTCCCAGGAAAATAATTCCTGCTGCTATCGCTACTATAATCCCCACAATCAATGGATCTATCCCAAAAGCTGTATGGAATGCGTCTCCAATGGAATTGGACTGCACCATATTTCCAATAAACCCCAGCGCCAAGACAGTAAAAACGGAAAAAAGTGCGGCCAATACCTTCCCAAATTTCCCTTTAAACGCCTGTTTGATATAAAAAGAAGGCCCGCCCAAGGTCTCTCCATGCTTTTGTACGCGGAATTTCTGTGCTAAAGTGGCTTCTCCAAAAATAGTGGCCATCCCAAAAAAGGCAGATACCCACATCCAGAAAATAGCACCTGGGCCTCCGGCGATTAGTGCCGTGGCCGCTCCCGCCAAGTTTCCAGTTCCCACTTGGGCGGCTACTGCAGTAGCCAGGGATTGGAAGGAACTCATCCCTGAACCGTCCGCTTTTTCCCCTTTGAGGCGAATGCCCCCAAATGTGCGTTTAAACCCTTCTTTAAATTTGCGTACCTGGATAAACTTTAAACGGATGGTAAAATAAATGCCTGTGCCGCAAAGAAGAAATAACAAGGCATAGTCCCATAGGAAACTATTGATGTACCCAACGATCTGCGAAATGATTTCCATGAACATTCTCCTCATTCAATGTAACATTGTGCGCAGATGCGCAATGTCCGAAATCTACCCTTCTATTCCCCTGGTGGAATAAAAAGAAACCCGCATTATTATTACAAGGAATTACAAGATTGTCAAGGAAAAAACAATCTTTTACAAAAAGAAAAGGCCATCCCATACCGATTTTACGATACATGGAACGGCCTTTTCCCTAATTATAAAAAACTTCTATGAAATCCCGCTGTAAATAACATGTTTCCTTTTAATCGGCCGGCAATTCCCCTACCAGATATTCTGTGGCAATCGCCCGGTAAGAGGAACGGTGAATGGGATCAACTTTTACCTGAACCCCATTTTTATAATAGATCCTCTGCCCCTCCGCTTTGACGCCGGAACGGCCTGTTCTTTTCAGTTCCTTTTCCCCCGGAGCAAGAGAGGGATCCAGCGTGTAAACGTCTTCGGGTTGAGGAATGGTATCTGTTTTCCAGCTGGTCACCTCAATGGTATCCCACTCTTCCGGCTGGTAGCCATAAAATTCCACATGCAGTACCACGCCGTCCATCCACGCGGAAATATAAATCGGATAAGAGGAACTGTTACGGAATTTAAAATCCAGTCCCGGATAGTCCACAGTGGCGTCCTGTCCAATAGGCACATAAGTGGAGGGGCTGGCATGATTATAACGTTCAGTGATATCCATATCTGCCCTTAATGCCGCCCCGTATACAGTTGTGGAAACCTGGCAGATTCCCCCGCCATACTGCTGCTCAGTGGCCCCGTTTACCAATGCGCCCGCCAGTTTATATCCGCGTTCCGGTTTAGTGGTATCCCCCGTGGTTTTATTAAAGGAAAAAACTTCGTCCGACTGCAAGACCTTTCCATTTACCGCCGCCAGCGCCAGTTTCATATTGCTGTTGCCATTGGCTGTATTCGTAGATGTAGTGGTATAGGAAGAGATTTTTACTGTCCTTTTCTTTAGATCCTCCACGGTGGTCTGCGGGGATACCTTATTCACCGACACTTCAAAACTTCCTATTTTCTCTTCCTGGTTTAGAATTTCTTTGACTTTCGATACAATGGCCTCCGTATCCACGGAAAGCCCTTCTTTTCCCTCTGTATAAGTAAATTTTTGAGAGGCCAGCGGTTCAAATTTCACCACCTGGGCATCTTCCCCCTGTACCGAAACGGCACTGTTGATTTCCTGCGCAAACGTATTGACCGTTTCCTCATTGACAACAAGTTGGGCCCCTAAAGAGAAATTCTCTGGATTTTCCTTCAGATCCTGAATTTTTTGATAGCGCTCTTCCCTTTCCCCCGTACGGCCTACCTGATACGCCTGATCGAGAATTTCCTCAGTATTATAAGTGTAGGTAAAATCATCCTGTCCCAGGGCAAAAACCTGATCCTGATAGGTCGCCTTAATATCTACATTGGGACGCAACGCCAGCTCCTTTTCCTCCAACAGCACCTTTGCCTCTTCCTTAGTCTTTCCTCCCAGGTCAATTCCTTCCACCACAATTCCCTGGTAAAAAGTCGGATCAGCCAGCGCCTCGTCTACCGCTTGATTATAAGCTTTCTCTCGCTCCTTGGCCTGATAAACCAGTACCCCTGTAACACACCCCGCCCCAATCACCAATATGGCGAGAGAAATACAAAGGATCAGTATCCACTTTCTTCTCCGTTTTGGTGTGGTCTTTAGGGAAACATCTTCCGGATTATAATGGGAACCATATGTACTCATATATAAAACCCCTTCCTAAAAAACAAATTGATAGACAAAATAAGCCACCTAAAATTAGAAGGCATTTGAGAATCCCTCTGGGCTTTTCTCAATATGTCTAATTTTTTACACAATAAGAGATATTATCATTGTACTCTACGTAAATAGTCCTGTAAAGTTACAGGTTGTTTACGAAATACAGCAAAAGAAAAACATTTCTGTAAGATTTCAAAAAGATTTCAAAAGAATTTTTTCCTTTTCTCAAAATATGTGAAAGATCTCAAAACAATATTCGACAGTAGTTTCTCCAATTTTGTCGAGAAGATATTGAACCCATGTCCAAGGAATGGTATAATTCTATAATAAATCAGCAAATTTTTCGTTTTAATAAACATAAAGGAGGGCGTGCGGTGCCTGTGATTGAGATTTGCAATCTTTCCAAATTTTTTGGTAAGCGTCCCGCTTTGATGGAGGCCAATCTTAAGGTAGAGGAAGGCGAATTTTTCGGATTTGTAGGTCCTAACGGTTCTGGAAAATCTACTACAATCCGTATTTTGATGAATTATATCCGCCCTACCAGCGGGAGTGCCAAAATTTTTGGAATGGATGTGGTCCGTGACAGCGCCAAGATCCGGCAACATGTGGGCTATGTCCCTAGCGACTTGGATTTTTTTGAGGATATGACAGCCGGTTCCTTGATCCAGTATGCCGCCCAACTCCGCCATTGGAAAGACCAGGATACCATCGGGGAACTGTGTGAGCTTTTTGAGCTGGATACCAGCCGTACGATTGCTAAGATGTCTTTGGGCAACCGAAAAAAAATTGCCCTTGTATGCGCGCTTTTCCATTCTCCCCGTCTTCTGCTTCTGGATGAAGCCAGTACAGGATTGGATTCCCTGATTAAAAAGCGTTTTAAAGACTATCTGTTGGACTGCAATCAGAACGGAACTACTATTTTTTATTGCAGTCATGATATGACGGAAATTCAGGAGCTATGTGAACGTACCGCCATTATCCGCGGCGGATCTATCTTAGAGGTATCTGAGGTCAGTGCCCTTTCTTCTTCAGATTCCCGCCGGGTAAGCGTAAAAACCAAAGACGATCTTTCCGCTGTATTCGCTTTACTGCATATCCAGCAGACCATTACGCTGGGGGATTATGTCTGTTTTGCCTATCACGGTTCTATGGACGACCTCATTAAGGCCTTAGCCTGCTTCCATGTAGAAGATATTCAAATCGGGCTACCTTCCTTAGAAGATAGTATCATACGTTTTTATGAAAAAAAGATGGAAAATGAAGGGGGGGCACGTTCATGAAAATTTGGGAAGCGGCCTTTTATCAGAAAAGCTTAAAGCGCGGCTTGTCCAGTATGATGCTGTGTTTCATCTTTTCCGGGGCACTGCTTTTGCTGACCCTTTTCTTTTATCCAAAAGTTGCTTCTAGTGGGCTGAGGGAGAGTATAGAGGAAATCACCCGGGTATTTCCTTCGGAAATGCTCCGGTGGTTCGGCCTGGATCACCTTCCCGACTTTACTGTATACGACCATTATCTTTCCGGCGCCCTTCAAGTGCAGCTCCTGATCGGATGTGTATTTTCTTCTTTCCTGGGTACTACCGCCCTTATCCGATATGAGAGTGAGAACAGTATTGTATTTCTTTACGCCCAGGCTATCAGCCGTCTTTCCATCGTGGGTACAAAATTAATCTGCCAGTTAACATTGCTCGCACTGTATAATATTGGGATTTTTCTCATAGTCTATCTCGTAAGCGCCGCCTTTGTTGCACAAGCAGGATTGTTTCTTCTTGGTATATTACGGGTATTTTTGGCTTCTTTTCTGGTGGAGCTTTTCTATTTGTGTATTGGTTTTTTCCTGTCCGGATGCTTAAGCCATTCTTCACAAAGCCTTTCCACCGCCCTCATGCTCATGATTGCCACATTGCTATTCGGTATGATGAGCAACATGTTTTCTGGACTCGGCTTTTTGCAATATTTTTGCCCTTATTTATATTTTCAAGTTTATCCCTTGCTTTCCGGCAATTTCATGGGGTTGCCTTATCTCTTAATTTGTCTGTTATTTTCTATAGTCTGCGTGGCTGGATGCGGCATTCTCTATCAAAAAAAGGATTTTCAGATTGGATAACAAATCTTTTCCGTTATGGGGGTTTACATTATGAATGTTCTCATCTTATCAGCATCTACCGGCGGAGGGCATATGCGTGCTTCCTCTGCGTTGAAATCTTATATTTTGGAGCGGTCTCCGGATTCTATTGTAGAAATTGTAGATACGTTTGCCGCTATCAGTCCACTGCTGAATAAAACAGTATCCGATGGTTATCAATATTTGGCTACCAAAACTCCCAAAATGTATGGGAGCCTTTATAAATCCACCAACAAGGACACGGGGCTTGGATCTTTATTGGTGGGATTTAATCATTTGTTTAGTAAAATGCTGCTTCCTTTACTGGAAAAATATCATCCCGATATTATTGTCTGTACGCACGCATTTCCCACTGAGATGGTTTCCAATCTGAAGGAAATGGGATTGGTCACTGTCCCATTGATGTGTATCATGACCGACTATGCCCCTCATCAGACTTGGATCAATAAGCGGGTGGACAGTTATATCGTGGCAAATGACGCTATGATTGATGTCATGGTAGATATGGGCGCCCCCAGGGAATTGATCCATCCCTTTGGAATTCCCATTGACCATGCTTTCTTTACACAAAAGGACCGTGTTGCAATCCTCAGGGAAATGAAACTCAACCCGGATATCCCCACCATTTTGATTATGGCTGGCAGTTTCGGGGTCACCAATATCCTGAAAATTTACAATAAGATTATAACCATCGACGAGGATTTTCAGATTATTGTGATTACCGGTCGCAATCAGCGGTTGTATGAAGCTTTTAACCGTATTTTATATAAAAATCTCCAGCCCAAAAGAAAAGTTAATCTGCATTTAAGTACGAAAAGTAAAAAGTTTTTGATGCATCATTCCCTTTCTGATTCCAGACGGCGGGCCAAAGTAAAAAAGCCTGTCCAAAAGCCAACCAAACTTCTTTTCTTTACCAGTGAAGTGGACAAGTATATGCAGGTCTCTGATCTGATTATTACCAAACCAGGAGGGTTGACAGTCTCTGAGGCCCTTGCCTGTAATCTTCCTATGGCTATTTTCAATGCCATCCCAGGGCAGGAAGAAGAAAATGCGGATTTCTTGATTGATAATAATATGGCGGTCCGTATTGAAAAAAGTTCTACTTGCGCTCAGACTATTCAAGATCTTTTAAGGAACCGGGATAGGCTCGCGCAAATGAAACAGTCTTGTGAAACTTTTGATAAATCGAATTCAGGGAAAAATATCTATGAGGAAATTCTTTCCTTGATTGGATAGAAAGAAAATATCGGATAGATTTGCCCCTTCAGCAAGACGCCTTTATAAAAAGGCGTCTTGCTTTTTCTAAAACTCCCAAAAAGATATAAGCTAGTAAATCCCACTGAAATATGATATAATGAAACAATCAAATAAGATAGAGAAAGGAAAGATCTGCATTGCACCCCTGGAAGAAAGGCATTCGTATATTATTAACCATTTTCGTCCTTTTATGGGCTGGTTTTATCTTTACAAATTCTTTGTTCCCCGCGTCCCAATCCAGCGCAATCAGCGGCGGGGTTGTGGATTGGTTCAATTCCATACTCCATCAAATTGGAATTCCAGGGCAAATTACCGACCATATGGTTCGGAAATCTGCCCATTTTATAGAGTTTATCCTCCTCGGTATCCTTTTATTTTTAGCTATCCGCTCTTATTCCGCGCATCCGGGACATCATCTTTTTGTGGGGTTATTTCTAGGTCTGCTGATCCCTGTGGCTGATGAATTTATCCAGTCGTTTGTAGAAGGGCGTGGAAGTCAAGTGAGCGATGTCGTTCTGGACTTCAGCGGCGTGCTTGCTGGTACCATTCTGTTCTTTCTGTTTTTCCTGCTGGCTACCCGAAAAACACGCCGGTCTGCCAAGTGGAAACACCTTGCCTCCTGATGACTGGGTTAAATTTCCGCAATCCAAAAAGGAATGCTAAGTAAAAACAGCATTCCTTTTTTTATGAATCCTTCCATCACTGCATCTGCTCTTTGATCCATTTACATTCTCCAAACTATCAAAAAAGGAGTATCCGTTATGGCTATGTACATCATTTATTTTAGTCCCACCGGAGGGACCAAACGAGTGGCAAACTTTTTTACCAATCTGCAAAACGATAAAAAAATAGAAATTGATTTATCATCTGTCGATATCACAGGGGATTATTCTTTCAAAAAGGAAGATGTCTGCCTGGTGGCTGTCCCGTCTTTCGGCGGCCGGGTTCCAAAACTCGCCATAGATAAGCTGCAGCATATGAAGGCGGATCACAGTAAAACTATTTTGATTGCTGTCTATGGTAATCGTAACTACGATGATACCCTGCTGGAGTTGAAAGATACCCTTCAGTGCCGCGGTTTTTCCTGTATTGCCGCAGTAGCAGCCGTGGCAGAACATTCTATTGTACATGAAATTGGGGCCTATCGCCCAGATACTCAAGATGAAAGGGAATTCGCTGAGTTTTCAACAAAGCTTCAAAAACTGTTGAAAAAAGAAAACGTCCCGGAAGTTTCCCTGCCGGGAAATTACCCTTATAAAGAATATCATGGGGTACCTCTAAAACCTCAGAGCACCAAAGGTTGCACTCTTTGCGGATTCTGTGCGTCCCAGTGCCCTGCTCAAGCTATTCCAAAAGAAAACCCTTCTTCTACCAATGTGGAAGCCTGCATTTCCTGTATGCGTTGTATCTCTATCTGCCCCGAGCATGCCCGTACATTGGATCCTGTCCTGTTGTCAGCGACATCTGATAAACTAAAGAAAATATGCGGCCAGCGAAAGAATAATGAACTTTTTTGTTTCCTAAAATAATACTCTTACATATTTGTAAGAATATAATCAGTAATCCAGCCAAGCAAGGATTGGCAAAGCGATCTTGTGTAGATATACATAAAAATACTCTTATTATTATAAGAAATAATATTTAAAATATCGAATATATATTATAAAACAATAACTAAACCTAGTAATAAATTAAAAAATTCTATCCTGTAAAATCCAGACGATACTCCAATCAGTCTTGACTTTTGCAAAATGGATGAAGTATCATGATAAGAACGGATTTCTGTCTTTGTATGCTGGATATTTGCCTCGTTTTTAACGACACAGTAGACTAGACGTTTCCCAGAATTCTATAGCAAACAGAGATACAGGCTGACCCAATAGAAAGTTTTTCTTTCTGGTCTGTATTTCTCTGATAGGATGGAAGAATATATGTATTCAGTAGTAACTGGTCCAAGTACCGTATTCCTTTTTGATCCAAAAGCTGTTTTTTCCTTATGTCGAATTTTCAGTTAAATAGAAAAAGGATGTTTATGCCGAAATCTTCGTGCGAACAGGTACAATATTGTTTGGCTTGGAGGACCTAAATGAAAAAGAAAATAAGTGGAAAGACAATTTTCAATTTTTCCGTTGTTATCCTTTGTGTCGGCATGTTAGGGTATTTCTGTCTCTCAGACAATGGATTGATTGCCTTTCTAAAAAGCGCTCAGAGGATTGATATAGGATGGCTCATCATGGGAATATGCTGCCATCTGCTTAATATTGTTATTGACGCTTATTTGATTTATCGGTTTACGTCCAATAACTGTCCCCAATATCGCTTTCGGGGGGCTCTGAAATCCTCAATGGTAGGGCAATTTTTTAGCTGTATCACTCCCTTCGCTTCCGGTGGCCAGCCTATGCAGATTTATCTGATGTCCAAACAAGGGGTGGACCCTGGTATTGCCACGGCTGGTCTGATGCAGAAATTTTTGGTTTACCAGAGTACCTTGACTATATACAGTCTGTTGGCCATCATTTTGCGGTGGAATTTTTTTGGCGGTACCATGCAGGTAATGTGGGGGGCCGCTCTCATTGGCTTCGCTTCTCAGGCCTTAGTTATCATGGGGATTCTTTTATTTTCCTTTAACAGAAAGATCACCCATAAACTTATTACTTTTATTTACCATCTACTTGGGAAACTTCATATCATGAAAAATGTGGATTCCCGGATTGAAAGCCTGGAATTTCAGTTATCCAGTTTTCATACCTGTAATAAGGAGCTTTTTAAAAATCGCAGGCTGCTGCTGGAAACTTATGTATGTACCGCCATACAACTGACCGCGATCTTTATTATCCCCTATTGTATCTACCGGTCGTTCTCCCTTAACGGTGCACGCGTAGTGGATATGGTTGCTTCTCAGGCGTTTGTGACCATGGTTTCCTGTTTTGTTCCGCTTCCAGGCGCGGCAGGGGGATCAGAACTCAGTTTCCTTGGTTTTTTTGGTATGTTTTTTTCCAAAGAAACCATCCAGCCGGCGGTGCTCATCTGGCGCTTGATTACCTATTATGGAACCATAGCGTTATCCGCGCCATTCTCCCATCTGGGACGCAAATCAAAACGGGAACGTGAAGAAGAGGAAATAGAAAAAACAAAGACGAACATTTGAAACAACCGATTTGAAAAAAGGATAAGGAAGGGTATCGATTGAAACATTCAAATTGTCCGGCGATCAGTGTCGTCATTCCCATTTATAATGTGGAAAATTTTTTACGCAAGGGCCTGGATTCCCTGTTACAACAAACTATGCGGGATTTTGAAGTCATTATGGTCAATGATGGGTGTACGGATTCTTCCCGAGAGATTATGCAGGAATATGCAGACAAGGATAATCGCTTCCGAATCATCGATAAACCAAACGGTGGGGTTTCCTCTGCCCGCAATGCGGGTGTACAGGCCGCGCAGGGAAATTATATTGCATTTTTAGATAGCGATGATTACGTAAAACCGGAATTTTTGGAAAAGCTATATGGAGAGGCGCAGAAAACCGGTGCAGACGTGACCTGTTGTAATTATATTCTAGATATGTCAGAATCCAAGCGGTTTATTACGCTACCTATTCAGCTTCCTGGAGGTCTTTATCAGACGGAACGGTTGATGCGCAGCTTAATCAAAGACGTCCGGATGCACTATTTTCTCTGGAATAAGCTCTGGAAACGGACGCTTTTTACAGAGCATAACATTCAGTTTCCTCATATGTTTTTTGAAGATATTGCTACTACTCCCAGATTAATGTATTTTGCCAATAAAGTAGCGGTGCTCAAGGGTTCTTATTATTACTATATGCAGCGCAAAGGCAGTATTCTGGGTTCTATGGATGTACAAAAGATCAATGATTACATACGGTCTTTGGCGGTCATTCGAAATTTTTTGGAACAGCAGAATGATTATCCCAGATACCGTCGTACCCTTTCCTTTTACGGATATAAAGTGATCTTGACTAACTATTATTCCCTTTTGGTCGCCCATATCAAGCACAGACGTCTCAAGGGGCTGTGGACCAATTTAAAAGTTTCTACCCGTGAAGTCCGCTATTATATCAGTAAACGTTACCAACCAATGGCCGGTGTGGGGGATTTTCCCTGTTTGATCAAAATGCCCCCAAAAAAAACCACCCGTCAAAATAAGGGAAATCCTGAGGACGAGCAAGCATAAAGTTTTTATGTGAGAAAGGAAGCAGAATGAAAAAAAAGTTTGATTTTAAAAAATTTTTTAATATTGGGCTTTTGCTGCTTTCTGTGGGCATGCTGGTATATTTCTGTACCATGGACAACAATCTGTTGACCCTGCTAAACAGTTTGCCGCATTTGCAGCCTGTTTGGCTCGTTATCTCTGTTTTATCTGTAGTGTTGTCCTGGTTTTTCGACAGTACCCTGATTTATACCATTACAAAAGAGGTGTATCCCGGTTCCTATACCAGAAAAAACGCCTTTAAGGTAACTATGGTAGGGCAATACTTCAATGCCATCACCCCGTTTGCCGTGGCTGGACAGCCTATGCAGCTTGTCACCATGTCCCGGCAGGGAATCAGCACTGGTATCGCGCTATCCGTCCTGGTCCGTAAATTCCTGATCTACCAAACCACTCTCACCATCTATTCTCTGACCGTTATTATTTTTAAATTTGGCTTTTTTGATAGCCAGATCCCGGGATTTATGCCGTTGGCGCTGGTGGGTTTTGTATCCCAGGCTGCCGTGGTGGTGCTCTTGCTCCTCTTTTCTACCAACCGTATCCTCACTACCAAAATTATCCGGGGAATCTTTTGGCTGCTTTCCAAACTTCATATTGTAAAAAATCCCGAAGCTACCAGTCAAAAAGTAGAAAAACAGATGGAATTCTATCTGGATAACAATAAGGCCATGAACCACAACGCCCGCATGACCTTTAAATTATACGGCCTTACCTTTTTACAGTTGACTTCTTTATTTGCAGTGCCTTTCTTTATTTATAAGGCGTTTCACAATCCCGGGCTGCCGGTTATTGATATGATCTCAGCACAGGCTTTTGTGACCATGATCGCTTCCTATACCCCTCTTCCGGGCGCTTCGGGAACCTCGGAAGGAAGCTTTCTAGTTTTGTTTAAACTATTCTTTGATGAGGCCGCTATTAAGCAGGCTATGCTATTATGGAGGTTTATCACCTATTATTCCTCCATCATTGTGGGTTCCGCTTTTGCAGGATTGGAAAAGAAAGCGGAAAAGATGCAGGTAAAATGGGAAGAGTCACGACAGAAAAGTTAAAATTTTAAAGCTCCCCCTTTCAGCGTGTTCTGAAGGGGGAACTTTTTAAGTCTTAAGAACCCGTTTGTTGTTTTGTTTCCTCGCAATACGGGTTAGCTGAGTCCGGGAAAAGTATTCTTTGGTAATGACTACTACCTGGGGCGACAATAACAGCAAAGCAATGAGGTTGGGAATTGCCATCAATCCATTGAAGGTGTCTGAAATGCTCCATACCAGCCGCAAATCCATCACACAGCCAAATGCAACAGCCACCACATAAACGGCCTTATAAACCGGGATAGACTTCCGGCTGCCCGATGAAAGGTATTCTATAGACCGTTCCCCATAAAAAGACCATCCCACAATGGTTGCAAAAGCAAATAATACAATAGAAACCGCCACAAACAGTGAGCCAAACCTTCCAAATACTGTGGAAAAAGCAGCCGTACTGAGCGCTACTCCTTCTTTTCCACTTTCCACCGCCCCAGAGCATAAAATACACAACGCCGTCATGGTGCACATAACCAGCGTATCCAAAAACACCTGGAAAATCCCCCACATCCCCTGCTCTACCGGCTCTTTGGTATCAGAGGCGGAATGTACAATCGGTGTGCTTCCCAAGCCCGCTTCATTGGAAAACACCCCTCTTGCTATCCCATACTTGACAGCCGCCGCCATCACACAGCCCCCGGCCCCTCCCGCCGCTGACTGCAAGCTAAACGCCTGTTGTACAATATCCTTCAATACCCCCGGTATAGAAGAAGCGTGTGCCACCAAAACTGCAAGAGCCCCTGCCATATAGAACAACGCCATAAACGGCACAATTTTTTCCGTCACCTTAGCGATCCTCTGGATTCCTCCAAAAATAATCAATCCCACTAGGGCCGCCACCACGATCCCCGTTATCTTGGGAGAAACGCCAAACCCTTCCTGCAAAGCCCCCGCTATGGAATTTGCCTGGGTCATATTTCCCATCCCAAAGGACGCCAAAATACAGGCGACGGAAAAGGCCGCTGCCAACCACTTTTTGTGCAGCCCTTTCTCAATATAATACATCGGCCCGCCTGTCCATTCCCCTTTTTGATTTTTACACCGATAGCGAATCCCCAGAATATTCTCCGCGAATACTGTCATCATGCCAAAAAACGAGGCTACCCACATCCAAAAAATAGCGCCAGGCCCTCCTAAGGTAATGGCGGTAGCCACTCCTACAATATTCCCTGTCCCAATGGCCCCCGCCAACGCAGTCGTCATGGCCTGGAATGGGGAAATGGCCTTACTTTGTTTCTCTTTCTTGGGAGGTCGGTGAAAAAAACTTCCCATCGTATGGTTCATCCATAATTTTATCTTGGAAATCTGAAAAAATCGTAAGCGTACAGTGAACATAATCCCTACAAACAGCAAAAGGCACAACATTACCGGCCCCCATACTACTCGGTTCACCATATTGTTTCCTTTTTCGATCAGGGAAAGAAAGGTTTCCAAAAAATCATCTCCCTTTTATTCTTTATTAGAAATATACACTTGGTTTTTTTATGCTATAATAAAAACAAATAAAAAAAATTAAAAGGCTGGTGTGAATTCTGTGGATATCTTTGATTTAGAACAGGATGATTCTATCTGTACAGATGAAATCAGAGGGAAAATTCCTCCTTTTTCTCAACTACTCCCTTATACAGTTCTATGGGAAGGTTTCGACGCCCAAGAAGCTTACCAGCAGTATCTGACTTATCGGAAATCTGGAGAGCTGGAAGGTTTTACCCCTGTTTTTCTAGCGGATGATTCCGAACATTTTTTGAGGGAATCGGTATTCTACGTGCGGGAGGAACATGCCTTTTCTCCATCGGAAATCATAAAAACTTTGCAAAAAGCTGAAAAGTTTCCCATTGATCATTTTTTCTCCCACTCCTTCGCCCGCCTTTCCCTGCAATGGAGGCAAATTCGAAAGGAACACAAATGCCGGCTATATCACAGCAACCGTTTGACCTCTGGGTTTGGTTCCTGTTCTTTTGTGCTGTTAAAAATTCCTACTTCCTGCCCTTGGGAGCTTCCCGCGTATCTGCCTTTCTGTCAAAGTTATTCAGAAATGGAATTAGATCCTCTGGTTAGTATTTTAAGGGCTTGGAAACAAAAATATGGTGTACAATTATTATGTATCCATGTTGATATGGTTCAAATGATTTTTGATAAAGAACGGATGAATGACGAGTTATATCATAGCTTTGCCCGGGAACTTTTCTGTGTCCAGCCTCACATGGTTTCCGACTATTATCTCAACTTCGACAATTTGGTTTATAACCTAAAACATGGAGAACAGCCTGTTTTCCTATTTTATTGGAATTAAAACAATAGATCCTTGTTTGCATCGTATGCAAATGAAAAAGAAGAAATGCTCCCAGAAAGTTTTCTGAGGGCATTTTTCTTTTTTCAAAAGAATATTAGGAATGATCTCTATTTCTTCTATTAAAACACCTCAAGGAAATTTTCGATCTAAATATTCCTTTTTGTTTTTCCCTCTCTATACAATTAACATGCTATACTGTAAAATGGTGAATGAGCTGGATACACAATCAAACTATTCTTTACCACAAAAGAAAGGAGGAAACTCTTTTGTCTATCAACAAAGTATTCTTGGCCGCCCTCAAAGCGCTGTCTTACCCGGATCTTAATGTAAAAAAGAACTATAAATTAATGCGTTTCGCCATCAATGCCACTCACTACCACTTTTTAAAAGTTTTTTACCGTACCTGGGACCATAAGATTATGTCAAACGGCAGGGAAATCCCTGTCCGTATCTATTCTCCTGCGGATACCCTCCCCCATCCGGTCCTCCTTTTTTTTCATGGAGGCGGATGGGTCACGGGAAACATCAATACCTATAACAAGATATGCGTCAATATGGCCCGTCTCACCCAGCATACAGTGGTTTCTGTCGACTACCGACTAGCGCCGGAACACCCCTTTCCCGCCGGGCTGCAGGATTGCTACGCCGCGGCCAGGGAACTATATAAATACGCGGATCTTTTTCATATCCAACCCAACCAAATCACTTTGATTGGGGACAGCGCGGGAGCAAACTTGGCCGCCGCCCTTTCCCTGATGGCCAGGGACCGGGGGGAATTCCTTCCTGCCCGGCAAATTCTGATTTATCCCTCCACCTATCACGATCACAGCGATACATCGCCTTTTGCCTCCATTCGAGAAAATGGAAGCGATTACCTATTGACTTCCAAGCGGATTCAAGATTATATGGAGTTGTATCAATCGGGACCGCAAGACCGGAAGAATCCCTATTTTGCCCCTTTACTAGCTTCTGATCTCTCTTCACAGCCAGATACCCTCTTAATTACCGCCCAATATGATCCTTTACGGGATGAGGGGGAAGCATACGGGGACAAGCTGAGAAAACAGGGAAACCTCGTAAAAATCTACCGGGTAGCCGACGCCCTGCATGGCTTTTTCTCCCTTCCTCCCGGTTTTCCGCAGGTCAAGGAATGTTATAATCAGATCAATGATTTTTTAAAAGAGGTGCCCAATCTGTGAAAAGAAAGCCAACCGTCCCTTGGAGCCGCCTGGATAATGCCGCAAAGATCTTTCCATCTACCAGCAGCAAGCGGGATAGCAAAGTTTTCCGCTTTTGCTGTGAATTACACGATCCTATCGACCCTTCCCTCCTGCAAAAAGCGCTGGATCATACCTTAAAGCTTTTTCCTGGTTTTTGCTGTATTCTTAAGCGCGGATTATTCTGGTATTATCTGGAATCTTCATCTCTGCCAGCTGAAGCCAAAGAGGAGAAAGACCCTCCCTGCCATCCCCTCTATGATAAAAATGTCAAAAGCCTGCTATTTGAAGTCACCTATTTTCAATCCCGCATCAATTTGGAAGTATATCATGCCCTCACGGACGGAACCGGGGCCCTGCAATTTTTACGTATGCTGGTGTATCAGTATTTACTATTGCGTTATCCCCAGCAATTGGTCGGATGCCCCCCTCTGGATTACGACGCTTCCCTGGGGCAGAAGATGGATGACAGTTTTCGGAAGTATTACCAAGCTACCCATGAAAAACCAGACAAACAGGGAAAACATCAGTTTTCCTACCATATCCATGGACAGAAAGTCCCGGAACACCGCATCCAGGTGATCCAGGGTATTGTCCCTGTCTCCAAAATCCTGGATTACGCCCGGGAATCGGGGGTAACGGTAACCGTCCTGCTCTCCTCCCTTTTGATGCTGGCCATTTCCGGGGATATGTCTGTTCGGGACAAGCGCCGTCCTGTGGTGCTCTCTATCCCGGTAAACCTAAGGAATTATTTTGCCTCGGAAACCGCTCGGAATTTTTTTGGACTGATCAGTGTCCCCTATGATTTTGGGCACCGCTGCGGCACCCTGGAAGACCTTTTGGAATACAACGCCCAGACTTTCCAGCGGGAATTGACCAGGGACCGCCTTGGCGCCAGGCTCAACATCTTATCTAAAATTGAGCATAATGCTTTCGCACGGGCCACCCCCCTTGTCTTGAAAGATATCTGTCTGCGGCTGGCTTACGATTTTTCTTCTTGGGAGGAGACAGCCGCACTTTCCAACATTGGGCGAGTGACTATGCCAAAGGAAATGGTCCCTTTTATCCGTTTGTTTCACGTTTTTGTCAGTACAGACCGCCTGCAAATCTGTATGTGCTCTTTTGAGGATCAAATGTCCATTAGTTTCTCTTCCGCATTTACTCATACAGATATCCAGCGCCGTTTTTTTCGTTCGCTAAGCGGGTTGGGAATTCCCGTAACAATCATTTCCAATCAAGCAGAGAAATAGTAAAGGGAGGGATTGCTGTGAAGTATTGTGAAAAATGCCGTGTCAATGTGGAAGGCAATTTTGCCTTCTGTCCCCTATGTCAAAATGAGCTTAGGGATCTTGGTGGGGAAAATCAGGAATATTTTCCCTATGTCCCAACTATCTACCATCAGTATAATGTCTTATTCCGCATCCTTATTTTACTTTCTATTGTAGCAGGGGTTACCTGCGTCACCATTAACCTTCTCTTTCCAGATTCCGGATGGTGGTCCCTCTTTGTGATAGCTGGGTTAGTTTGTCTGTGGATCAGCTTATCCATCGGTATCCGGAAGAGAAAAAATATTCCTAAAAATACCATGTACCAGGTGGTGATTCTCTCCATGATCGGTGTATTGTGGGATCTTTTCACTGGATGGCATGGGTGGTCGCTGGATTATGTCATCCCAATTGTCTGTTTGTGCGCTATTTTGACATTTTTTATCCTTCATCGTATTTTGGGAATCCGGCAATCCGACCTAATGATTTATTTGGTAATGGATTCTGTCTTCGGCATCCTCCCTGTGGTCTTTTTCTTCACCGGCCTGCTCCACATTCCCTACCCTTCCCTCATTTGTACGGCTGTCAGCATTATCTTTCTTTCCGCATTATTACTCTTTCGGGGGGATTCTTTGTTGGCGGAGTTAAAAAGGAGGTTGCATGTGTAAAAATAAGATCTGCTTTATGATTTTTAAATATATTTGTCTTCCTTCTTCCTATCCAAAATAAACTTTTTATACCCGGCCCATTTAAAAATATTTACAAAAATCATTTTTCTTTATCTCATTTTTATGTTTTCCCGTTGGTTGTTACTATTTTCAGGATATGATATAATCATTAGCATATTGGTTGGATATATTACGGCGCCGCTGTGGGCAATAGAAAAGAGGGGGGCGAACTTTTGTCGGATTCTATCATTACGAAACGGGCGATTGCCCAAGGGTTCAAAGAATTGATGCGTCATAAAAGTTTTGACAAAATTACTATCACCGATATTACCAAAAGCTGTGGATTAAACAGGCAAACCTTTTATTATCACTTCCAGGATAAATATGAATTGATCAACTGGATTTACTACAACGAAGCCATTATCCCTTTGACACAGAATCTGACCTTTGATACCTGGGATCAAAAAATTTTAGATCTTCTGAGCTTAATGAAAACAGATGCCTATTTTTATGAGAACGCTCTGCGGGAAAATTGCCAGCATGAATTTCAAAATTATCTGCTTTGTGTGGCGAAAGAACTCTTTTCCAGTATCATTGACCGTATCTCTGAAAGCACACATATTAAATTTGAAGACCGGCAGTTTATCGCAGACTTTTTCGCCTTCGGTATTGTTGGTGTTATTGTAAATTGGGCTAAAAATGGTATGAAAGAAAGCCCAGATTTAGTGACCTCACGGCTAAGGAATTTACTGGAGGACTGTAAAAAGGTAGCGATTCAGCGATACTTAAAGGAATTTTCACTCTAAATGATCTGTGTTTGTAAGCAACTGGGAAATTTGTTGATTTCCCTGCCAGGCTCTCAAAAAAACAAGAGTTAACTATTTGATATTTTTGTTTCTAAAATTTTTCGCTAGCATCGTTCATTATAATTTGAATCAGCTATCCTGATAAAAATGGGGCGTTTTTCTATCATAAAGAAAAACGTCCCATTTTTTATATCCTGATTCTTAAGCAACTGTTTCGTGCAAAAATAAAGAGTCAAATAAAGACCGGCATTCTAAAAAGCTTCCTGTTCTGCAAACCTCCAAGAGTTCTTCATAAGCCCCTTCCCTTTGTGCTTTATTCATATGTTTCGTTACCGATTCCCCCAGTTCCAGAAGGTTCCGTGCACATCGCTCCGGGGATCGGTCTTTCCCACGCAGGGTAATGTCTACCGCCGCACATACGGCAACTTTTTTCAATTTATTTTCTAGTGTAAGCACAATACATCTCTCCTGAAAAATTGTAATTATTAAAAATTTATAAAATAAAAGATTTTAAATAAGTATTTCTTATCTATTTTATCTTACATTATCTCCAATCTGTTTCCTATAGACAAAAGTTTCTCTTTGTCGTATTCCTATACAAAAATATCGGAATGTATCTTTTTTATACACCTGTACCGCTTCGTCTAATGACGCCCTTTTCTCCTTCATGCTATACTAAACCTACTTTAAAATATCTATTTTATCCCATTCTGTAGAAGGAGGAACTTTTGTGAAACATATCTTTCAGATTTTTATGCGCGATCTGAAAAAGATTATACACAACCCTTTTGCGCTGATCGTCGCAATCGGTATTGTCATCATCCCCTCTTTGTACGCCTGGTTTAATATCGCCGCCTGTTGGGACCCTTACGGCAATACCAAGGGGATTTCCGTGGCAGTGGCCAATACCGATTCTGGATATAGCCTGGCCGGCGTCCAGGTCAATGTTGGGGGAATGGTTATCGACAATCTGGCGAAAAATGACCAGATTGGCTGGAAATTTGTCAGCAAGGAAGAAGCCCTGCAAGGGGTGGAAGATGGTTCGTATTATGCCGCCGTGATTATCCCGGAAGATTTCAGTTCCAAAATTGCCAGCATTTTGACCGACGATATCCAACGTCCCAGTATCCAATATTACGTTAATCAAAAGAAAAACGCCGTGGCCCCCAAAATTACCGATAAAGGGGTCAGCGTCATTCAGCAACAGATCAATGAAACGTTCATCGCTACCGCTACCGAAGCTGTGGGCACCCTGCTCAATGATGCCGATCAATCCTTACAGAATGCAGAGAAACAGCCGTTGGATGACCTGATCCAATCCCTGAATGAGGCAAACGACAGCCTGGAGGACTTCTCTATTGCTATCCAGGCTTTTGAGAGCGCTTCTCTGGCCATCGACGATGTACTGAATACCGTCCATGATACTATGCCCCAGGCGGAAACTACCTTAGATAATGCGGTTTCCTCCGTAGAGGATGTAAAAGAACTGATGAATTCCTCCCAAACTGCCTCTACGCAAATCGCTTCCTCACTGGAGGACATCGTAGGAATCGCCAAAGATACCGGAAACAGCGCCAGCCAATCCCTGACAGATGCCTTTACCCTGCTGAATACCGACGCGCAAGCCGCCGCCAATAAGCTTCGAGAGGTCAAAAACGCACTGTATCAGGTGTTTGACTTCAATAACAAAGTGATCTCTTCCCTGGAGGAAATCAATAACGCCCTGCCTATTCCTCTGGACGGGGTCAAACAGATGATTACCCGTCTGCAAAATTCCAACAGCACCCTAAACCAACTGATCACCGATATCGAAAACGCGGCAAAAACCATAGAAGAGACGGGTGCCCTACCTTTAGAGACACAGAACCAGCTTTTGGGCAAATTCCAGCAGATGCAGGGGGACCTGTCAGATATCTCCAATGTTTATCGAACCAGCATTCGTCCCAATCTGGAGCAGGCTATCCGGGATGTCTACCAGTCCTTAGGAAGCCTTTCTGGACTACTGAGTTCTTTGGGCAGCACCATGCCGGGAATTACTCAGTCCTTGGAAGGGACCTCCAGCGCTCTGGGTCACACAGTGGACGCGTTGAACAGTGTAGATACCCTGATTACAAAAACACAGGACAAAATTACCCTGATCGTAGACAGTTTAACTTCTGTGGAAGGAGAGGAACGCTGGGATAAGCTGCTGGAAATTATCCGCAATGATCCCAGTATCACTTCCAGCTTCATGTCTTCCCCTGTCCAGATCGAGACCAATAACCTTTATAACATTGAAAATTACGGTTCCGCTATGACCCCTTTCTATACCATCCTGTGCCTGTGGGTAGGCGGCCTGGTTTTGGTGGCTATCCTGAAATGCAATGTAAAGGAAGACGACAAAATCCACCACTTAACCCCAACAGAAGTGTATTTTGGGCGTTACCTGATTTTCCTTTTCCTGGGCCTTTTGCAAACATTGGTGGTCTGCCTAGGAGATCTCTACATCTTGAGAATCCAATGCGAAAACATCCCCCTCTTCTTCTTGAGCGCCTTTATTGCCAGCCTAGTGTTTACCAATATTGTATATACGCTGACTATCTCCTTTGGGGATATTGGTAAGGCCATCGCCGTCATTTTGCTGGTCATCCAGGTCGCCGGGGCCGGCGGGACATATCCCATTGAGGTCATGCCCCAGTTTTTCCAGGCGGTCAATCCCCTGCTTCCCTTCACCCATGCGATCAACGCCATGCGGGAAACGATTGGCGGGATTTATCAAAACGCTTACTGGATGGATCTCTTAAAACTTTTGGCTTATCTGCCCATCAGCTTATTCATCGGCGTAGTTCTTAGAAAACCTTTGATCCGGCTCAACCGTTTCTTTGAGGAGCGGCTGGATGAAACCGGTATTATGTAAAAAAGATCCATACCATCGGTTGATGGTATGGATCTTTTTTTATTTTCTTGGGCAGTCATAATTGGCCGGGGTATCCAATCGTTTCCCCCGGTAATCGAAACGGGACCCATGGCACGGACAATCCCAGGTACGTTCCTGGGCGTTCCACTCCAGCTGGCATCCCAGATGGGGGCATCGGATAGATACCGCGTATACATTGCCCTCCTCGTCCTTATACACGCCCGCTTTTTTCCCCTGATAATTGACAATTCCCCCTTCTCCCCTGGCCAACTGATCGGCTTGGGATATGGGAACATAAAAAAGCCGTTTGAGCCATCCGGCGGCGGTATGCCCTCCTCCGGATAACAGGTTGGACAGGGACGCACCCCAATGCATCCTCTGGGGAGAGAATACCTCCGCGTCCGGATTGGGCTGATCCGTTATGAGGTCAGAAAGGATCATAGCGGCCGCCATACTGCTGGTCATCCCCCATTTCCCAAATCCTGTGGCCACATAGAGATGCGGGGTAGTCGAGGAAAATTGCCCAATATAAGGAATGCCATCCAATGTCATACAGTCCTGAGCAGCCCAGGCAAACTCTTCCCGGGCTTTTGGGAACAGCCTTCGTGCCTTCTGGCGCAGCTGCTCATATCCTCCCTTTCCTTTTTGACCTACCCGATGCCCGCAGCCTCCCAAAAGCAGAAAATCTCCCCACTGCCGCAGGGAAAGGCTGTTATCCTTTTCCCCAATATACATTCCAGAAAGGGGTGGAAGGCCGGACAGGGCCAATACATAGGAACGTTGCTGATACATCCGCATAAAGTAATAGCCCGGCGTATTCACAATAGGATAATGGGTGGCGATCACAACTTTTTTGGCATTGATCGCCCCTCCCTGCGTTATAATTTCCCCGTCTATTATCCGGTCTACCCGGGTATGATCGTAAAGGGGAATCCCTTTCGCCGCGGCGTATAAAAATTTTAGAGGATGAAACTGCGCCTGTCCAGAAAATTCCACTGCCCCTTTGACAGGGAAGGGGATTTTAGGGTGTTCCGTCATATGGGCGGGGATTCCCAGCTGTTTGGCCGCGCGGTATTCCCTGTCCAGATTTTCCGTACCTGTCAAGGAATAAACATAAGCGTTTTCCTCTTTCCAATCACAGTCAATGTTTTCTTTTTGGATACATTCCCGGTATTTTTGAATGGCCTTCTGGTTTGCCCTCGCATACTGCATAGCCCCTTCCTCGCCAACAATAGACAATAGCTGGCTATAGATTAGGCCATGCTGAGAGGTGACTTTCGCCGTGGTATTCCCGGTGACGCCCCCGCCCGCCTGACCGGCCTCTACTACAACAGCCTCGACCCCTTTTTCCCGCAGGAGTTTTGCCGTTAAAATTCCCGCCATTCCTCCGCCAATCACTGCCACATCCGTGTGGATATCCCGTGTCAAAGGCTGTCCCTGCGGAAGCAAGACATGCTCTCTCCAAATCGATTTCACCAAACATTCTCCTTTTATTCCCTGATATCATCTAAAAATATGATTTCCCCCCTGTGGGATTTTATGAACGAAACAGGTTTCAGCTGATAGAAAAAACTGCTATCAAAAAAGAATCTAAAGTTTTCACGCCTGCGGCGGGGATTTTTTCCTGTTTTTATTTTTTCATTGAACCTTTTCTATTTCATCGGTATAATAAAAATAGAATGTATAATAAGGTGGTAATATTATGGCAAAAAGAGAAATTGAACGTGTGGAATCCATGGGAGGCGGCTCCGGCCATGTCCTAATCGAGCGCCTTCTGGATGAAAAAGAGCTCAACGGCAAATGTCGTATGTATGCCAAAGTAACCTTGGAGCCCGGCTGTTCCATCGGCTATCATACCCACCATGGGGAAAGCGAGACCTATTATATCCTTTCCGGAATTGGGGAATACAATGACAACAGTATCCTGCGTTCTGTGGAGCCGGGGGATGTGACCTTTACGCCAGACGGCTGGGGACATGGGATGGAAAATACCGGTACGGAATACCTGGTCTTCATGGCGTTGATTATCCTAGATTAATCCCTTTCTATCTTTTGTGAGAAATACGGTAACTTCATGAAATGTTCCAGTATAAAAATAGCGTTTCCCATTAGAAAGCACATGGGAAACGCTATTTTTATTGACCATATTCTGTTTCATACTTTCCGTAGTTTCGCAGAATTCTTTAAATATTGACGGAGGATATTATTAAAATCCTTCTCTTCAAACTGTACTTCTTCCACTGTAATGCGGTTGGGAGAAGACGCATGGATCTGTTTTTGGATGGAAGAAGCCATCTTCAAAAAGGCCCCATATTCCTCCTGAGCTAAAGCGCCCGACTCAATCAGATATTCCATCTGCTCCAATTCGGAAAACATATGCCATAGGGTCAAAAGATTGCTCCGGTAAGCCTCCTCATCCAGTTTCTCTGCGGGATTTTTTAAATAAGCCGCGGCCTGTTCGTAAAGCATATGAAAATGCGCCAGCAGGCCGCTGGAAACGGAAACTCCCTGCCATCCGTATATACGGTCCTTCATAATTTCCCAATATTCCTGCTGCGTCCGGAATAATTCGTTCATATTGAGACGGAAAAGGACTTTCCTTTTCGTAGGAAATACAAATGCAGTTACCAAAGAATACAATGCCCACCGCAGCCAGCAGGTAAACCATCCCAAGTTCTATGGCCAGAGTCTCCTCTATGGTCATGGACGCCAAAGTCAGCGCATAACAGGTAGAAAAAATAGGCTGATTCCACGTCCCCGAAGTAGCGCAGTACATCAGGGAAAGCATCACCAGGGCAAACGATATATTCCACCATGCACCCAATCAGGGTTCCGATGGGGCGATCCTCATCCGGTGGGCGCTCTCCTCATAGTCGGGCTGTATCAATCAAAAGGCGTTGGAGAAATCCAATAAGAATGGGTGACAAGCAGAAACCAGCTGATGGTAAAACTGACAACCAGTACAATGACCATCCGGAGGGCCACTCTCATTTCAAAAGAACTTATGGTACACTTCCTGCGTAAATGGATCAGCAGTTCCCTGCCGCTTATCCTCCAGGGAATCCTGTGGGAAACCGGATGTTCCATAGTTCTGAGAATCAGAATAAGCATATGTAAAATACTGCGGATACGGATACACAGCCTTCCATCCGGTATGCACATCTCCTCCAGCATGGCGTAAGCCTCCTGGATTAACAGACTGTTTTCCTGTCTGGTCATATTGGGGTCTATCTTTCTCAAAAACCGCGCCAGATATTGGATTTCCTGTATGCCCTTTTCGTCCATTTCCTCCTGTCTCACCGAATCGCTGACCAGATAAAATACCCTTTGGAACAATACAAAAAATATGTCCTGAAATTTTGTTTTTTCACTGTACAAGGAAAACGGCTTATGATTTGGAATAAAAAAGCAAGGCCGAAATCAGGATCCACGCGATTACAAAAAACACAAATAGTTCCATTCCCAGTTCGGAAGGGGCGGGAGGCATCAGTTCTAAAAACACAAACATCATGGCATAGGCAAAGTATCCTTTGGGATTGATCTGCGACGCCTGGACAAAAATCAGCAAAAACGGCACACAGATATTCAAGGCAATACACAGTACCAAGTGCAAAGATGCCAGGAACGCCAGCACGCACAACAGCAAACTGAAACATATCTCTTCTATCTGTAGATATCCATGATACCCACAAGCTAATCAGGGGCACAATGTTTCCCTTTCTTTTTAGCCGTCAAAGCTGTCCCAGAATTTTCCCAATTTGCCCATGGATCACCAGATCCGCCCGGTCGTCCTGAGGAGTAGGGTCCCTATTGATCACAACCAGCCGATTTCCCCCATAAAAGCGGATGAGTCCCGCGGCTGGGTATACCGCCAGGGAAGTCCCGCCGATGATCAGCATCTCCGCCTTTTGAATCTGGGCAATTGCCTGCGTGAGCACTTGCTCGTCCAGGCTTTCCTCATATAAAACAACATCCGGTTTGATCCTTCCACCGCAGGAACAGTGTGGAATTCCCTGGGAATCCCTGATATAGGAAGCGGGGTACTCTTTCCCACATTTCTCACAATCATTGCGGTGTACCGATCCGTGCAGTTCCAGCACTTTCCTGTTCCCGGCCGCCTGATGCAGCCCATCGATGTTCTGAGTGATCACCGCCTTCAGCTTTCCCTCTTTTTCCCATTGGGCCAGCTTTCTATGTGCCTCATTGGGTTTCGCCTCCAGATACAGCATTTTATTGCGGTAAAAAGTAAAGAACTCTTCTGTATGCTGGAGATAAAAATGATGGCTTAATATCGTCTCTGGGGGATAACGGTATTGCTGCCGGTATAAGCCATCCTCGGAACGGAAATCCGGTATCCCGCTCTCACAGGATACCCCCGCCCCTCCAAAAAAGACAATAGAATTGGATTGCTCCACCCATTGTTTCAGCAGTTCTAATTTTGTCATAAGACATTCCCCTTCTCCTTTCCCCATTCCAGACGGTAACGGTATAGCCCGGAAGGCAGGTCGGCAACAGGTATCTTTTCCTGTAGGAAAAAGCCGCTCCTTTCCAAAGATCTTCTAGAGGCCATATTCTCCCCTACCACATAAGCGGTTAAGGCCTTTGCTCCCCATTGCTTCCTAGCATATTTACAGAAAAAAGACAGCAGTTCTTTGTTGTACCCCTGATTCCAACTGCTGGGATCCTGAAAGGCGGACAAAGAATACACATCTTTCTCTTCCTCTGGCTTCAAGGCAAATACCCCAACCGGATTTCCCGTCTGCTTTTCCTCTATCCAATAAGCGTGACAGCCTTCTTCTATCCACTCCGCGCAAAAATTCTCGGCCTGGGACAGGGAGGAATGGGTATCAAACCGCATATAACGCGCCACCTTTTCCTGGGAAGTGAGAGCGTAAACCTTTTCCGCGTGATCCAGTGTAAGCGGCACAATGTATAAGCGGCTGGTTTGCATCATCTCTTCCATGATGATCCCCTCCTTTTTTCCAATTTTGTAAATTACCTTCGACCTTTTTCTTTTATTTTAACACAAACAAGAAGCCCCTCCCATCCTCTTTCTCAAAAAAATGGGCATAAAATAGTCCCCTCCCGGTAGGGTTTCTCCACAATAAAACTATACGGACGCATTATTTTACCTCACCTCCTGCGCCTTTGGAAACCTAAGGTGTCATATTATCTTCTGAGATAGGTTCTCCTCCACCTTTGAAAAGGATGGAGGAAACTTTTCCAGTTCAGCACAGGCCATTAGATCTTTTAGAGAATTCCTGGAACGGGGCCCCACCGCAGATGGCAGGTGAAAACGCTTCTCTCTCCCTTTGTGTGTTCTGTTGTTATAAATTTTTACAAAATACAGCGCCATGACCTACAAGGATATCATGGCGCTTTTTCTTTTTCCCGTAATACACAGAAGAAAAAAATTCATTTTAAAAAACTTCTTTCTGTCTCTATGAATAAGCAATGGGAAAAGTATCCACACTAAGAACAGAAAAAGGAGGTATTTTTTATGGAATTAAAAGGAAGCCGTACTGAGGCCAATCTAATGGCGGCTTTTGCGGGGGAATCCCAGGCAAGAAACAAATACACCTATTATGCCGCCACGGCCCGAAAAGAAGGCTATCAGCAGATCGGGGATATTTTTGATGCTACCGCGTCCAATGAGAAAGAACACGCTGAACTATGGTTCAAATATTTACACGACGGCGGAAAACCCAATACCCTGGACAGCCTGGTAGATGCGGCCAATGGGGAACACTATGAATGGACGGAAATGTACAAGGAGTTCGCGGAAATCGCTCAGGAAGAAGGGTTTACGGAAATCGCCGCCACCATGCGGATGATCGCCAGTGTGGAAAAGGAGCATGAGGAACGTTTCCGTAAACTGTGCGTAAACCTTAAAGAAAATAAAGTCTTTACCAAGGATGGGGAAATGGTATGGGTATGCCGCAACTGCGGGTATATCCATGTAGGGAAAAGTGCCCCTGGTATCTGCCCCGCCTGTAAACATCCCCAGGCTTATTTTGAATTAAAAGCGGAAAATTACTGATGGATGCAAAGAACAGGTTTCAGACCTATCTTCCCTTACCGATAGGCCCTGAACCCTGTTTTTTCTTTTTCCGAAAAAGGGAAAGAGAGCTTTGGGGCATCTCCCGCCAATTTCTCCAAAATTTTTGCTTAGGAAGGAAACGGGGTTCCTTTCGCATAATAAAAGCAATTAGTGAAAAAATAACATGGAAAGGAAGTGGCTTTTTTGAAAGTAAGCAAACAGGAATACTCCCATATGACAGACAAAGCATCCCCAGGCAGCAAAACCCTTAGAAACTGTATCCGGGCTTTTTTAGTCGGTGGACTGATCTGTACCATTGGGCAGCTATTATTTCAGCTGTACTCTAATACCGGACTGGAAACTATAGATGCCCGATGCGCGGTTTCTGTCACATTGGTGGGGGTGGCCGCCATTCTCACAGCGTTCGGCGTATATGACAAAATCGGTCAATTTGGTGGGGCCGGCAGCCTGGTGCCTATTACCGGTTTTTCCAATGCTGTGGTTTCCCCTGCCATTGAGTTTAAAAGTGAAGGACATATCATGGGAATCGGCGCCAAGATGTTCGTGATCGCGGGACCGGTCCTGGTATTCGGTATCACAGCGTCTATTCTTTATGGCGTGATTGTCTTTCTGTTTCATCTGTATTAAAAGGAGGGTTTCCTTTGGCACAACGATTGGGACGCTATACGTTAAAAATGGAGCATATGCCATCTGTACAGGGATATGCGGCTGTGTGTGGAAAAAAGGAGGGGGACGGCCCTCTTGGAAAACACTTCGATTTTGTTTATGAAGATACCACCCTTGGGGAATCCTCCTGGGAAAAAGCGGAAAGCCGACTGCAAACCGACGCTGTCAACCGTGCCCTGCAAAAGGCAGGAGTCACATCTTCCGACATCGATTACATTTTTGCCGGAGATTTACTCAATCAGTGCATCTCTTCCACCTTTGGGCTTCGGAGCCTTTCCATCCCCTTTCTGGGACAATACGGAGCCTGTTCCACCATGGCCCAGACCTTGGCTATGTCCGCCATCCTGGTGGAAACTGGAGCCGCGCGGCGTTGTGTGGCGGTTACCTCCTCCCACTTCTGCTCGGCGGAACGTCAATTTCGTTTTCCTCTGGAATACGGCGGACAGCGCACTCCCACCGCCCAATGGACAGTAACTGGCTCTGGGGCCGCCGTGGTGGGGAACACCGGCAACAGCCCCTATATTTCTGCAGTAACCGTGGGTCGGATTACAGATTTGGGAATCAAAGACGCCAATAACATGGGCGCAGCGATGGCTCCAGCCGCCTATTCCACCCTGACAGATTTTCTAAAGGATACAGAAACTTCTCCAAGGGATTATGATCTGATCGTCACCGGCGACTTAGGCGAGGTGGGCAGCGAACTTCTCAAGGAACTCCTGCAAAAAGACGGAATCGACATCTCCAAAAATCATGCAGACTGTGGATTACTGATCTATGACAGGGAAAAACAGGATGTTCACGCGGGAGGATCCGGCTGCGGCTGCGCTGGATCCATATTGTGTTCCTACCTTCTCAACCGGCTAAAATCAGGGGAGTTAAAAAATATACTCTTTATGGCTACCGGGGCCCTGATGTCCCCCACTTCTTCCCAACAGGGGGAAAGCATCCCTGGAATTGCCCATCTAATCCATTTCAAAAGCAGTCTGTAAACCGACTAAATAAAAAGCTCCGCTATCAGAGGAGAAATCTGATAGCGGAGCTTTTTTATTTTTTCTGATGCCTATTGGAAGATTTTTTATTCTGAACCTTGGAAAAGTCTTAGGATATCACGCTGACGGAATCTTCTGCGCAGTTTCCAATAGATGATCTTTTTCTTCTTCCATTCGGTTCTGAAAAGACAACTTTGGCAATATGGTATAAATAACACCCAACGCGTCGGATAAATCCTGTAAGTCTCGCTCATCCAACTGATGTAAAGAACACAAAATCTGCCGGCAAATTTCTTCCTGATATTTCTGAATATACGAAAAAGCTTTTTTTGTTGGCCGTATTTTTACCAGCCTGCGGTCGGCAGGGTCGGGAATCCGGCATACAATTTCCAAATCCACCAGATTATTGATAATCTTGGTCATTTGCTGTTTGGAAATACCAAAATGACACGCCAATTCCGTCATAGTCATGCAATGGTTTCGGTGCAGGGCGATCAATGTATAAAACTGCATGGGACTAAGCTCTTCCCGGAACATACTTTCAAAAGGTTTGACCAATTGATCGTGTAGAACCGGTATGGTATGAAATAAGTCTTCCGCAAGGGAATGATCCGATAGTTTCATAGCAATTTTCCATCCTTTCTTCCCCTCCACGTCTGGGAATTTCCCAAAATTATGAAAAGTGGGGACTGATAAAAAGACTGGTTAAAAATTTAAGAATTATTATTATTTTATCAGTTGACAATGTTTGTTCTTCCGTGTTATACTCCAAATAGTCAACAAGGGTTTACTGTTATCTTACATTTACTATCATACAGAAAAAACAAAGAATGTCAAGAAGAAATGTTGAGAAATTACAAAAAATCTTCCATTTCTTAATAAGCAAACATAAAGAACGCTTAGCAACCAATACGGGAAAAGGAGATTGTATCTGTGAAAGTAGGTCTTGACGTAGGTTCCACCACCATTAAGTGCGTGGTCCTGAATGACAATAACGAAGTAATACATAAAACATACGAACGCCACTATTCTCAAATTGTACAAAAAATCGCGCAAATCCTCCGGGATATCAAGGACAGCGTACTCCACGGCCTTCCCGCACAGATCGCTATGTCGGGTTCTGCCGGCATGGGGATCGCGGAAAGCTGCGGGATGCCCTTCATTCAGGAGGTATACGCCACCCGGGTCGCCGCCAACCGCCTGATCCCCGGCAGCGATGTTATCATCGAGTTGGGGGGAGAGGACGCCAAAATCCTGTTTTTGACCGGCGGCATGGAGGTCCGCATGAACGGTTCCTGCGCGGGAGGCACCGGCGCTTTTATCGACCAGATGGCTACGCTTCTGGATATTACCCCGGAAGAAATGAACACGTTGGCGGCAAGCCATGAAAAGATTTATACCATCGCTTCCCGCTGCGGCGTGTTCGCAAAATCGGATATTCAGCCGCTGCTCAACCAGGGCGCGCGCAAAAACGACATCGCCGCCAGTATCTTTGCCGCCGTGGTCAATCAGACTATTGCCGGATTGGCCCAGGGTCGGGAAATTTCGGGCAATATCGTATACTTGGGCGGCCCTCTCACCTTCCTGTCGGAACTGAGGAAAAGTTTTGACAGTTCCTTGCATACTACGGGCATCTGTCCCAGGGATTCCCTGTACTATGTAGCGCTGGGGGCGGCTTTCTGCGCCGACGAGGTGATCCAGATTGACGATATTCTGGGAAAAATTGAGCACTATACCGCTTCCGGCAATTTCGCCTACAATCCGCCGCTGTTTCAAGATCAGGAGGAATATCAGGCGTTTCTCCAACGGCACAATCAATATACGGTAAAAGAAGAAAGCCTGTCCTCTTATCAGGGCAATTTATATGTGGGGATCGACGCTGGTTCCACCACAGTAAAAATTGTGGTGATGGGAGAGAACGGAGAGTTGCTCGCTTCCCAATACCGGCCCAATTCCGGGAATCCCGTTCCCATCGTCAAGGAATTCCTGGAAAAGCTCTATCAGGAGTATCCTCATCTTTCCATCGCGGCCAGCGCGGTAACTGGATATGGGGAGGAAATCATCAAAAACGCCTTCTGTGTGGATTACGGCATTGTGGAAACGGTAGCCCACCTGACCGCCGCCCAAAGCTTTATGCCGGATGTCCAATTTGTCATTGACATCGGCGGACAGGATATCAAATGCTTTAAGATCCATAATGGTACTGTCGATAATATCTTCTTAAACGAAGCCTGTTCCTCGGGATGCGGCTCTTTCCTCCAGACTTTCGCCAATGCGCTGGGCTATTCCATAGAGGAATTTTCCAAACTGGGCCTGTTCGCCAAACATCCCGTGGACCTGGGTTCCCGCTGTACCGTGTTTATGAATTCCTCGGTAAAGCAGGCGCAGAAGGACGGCGCCACCATTGAGGATATTTCCGCCGGCCTTTCCCTAAGCGTGGTAAAAAACGCTCTGTACAAGGTAATCCGCGCTTCTTCCCCCGGTGAACTGGGCCAGCGTATCGTGGTGCAGGGGGGGACTTTCCTCAACGACGCTGTCCTCAGGGCCTTTGAGCAGGAAATGGGGGTCGAGGTGGTCCGTCCCAATATCTCTGGGCTGATGGGGGCCTACGGGGCTGCTCTGTACGCCAAAAGCAAGGGATTAAAAACCAGTTCCCTGCTCGGTGCGGAGCAGTTGAAAGAATTTACCCATAAGATCAGCGTGGTTTCCTGCGGGTTATGCAGCAACCATTGCCGCCTCACCGTCAACACGTTCAACGACGGGCGGAAATACATTGGCGGGAACCGCTGTGAAAAGCCCGTCACCAAGAAGAACGCTTCCGAGGAATTGAACATTTACCAGTACAAACTCCAGCTTTTGCAGGGATATGGGGAAATAAAAGGAACACGGGAGACCATCGGCCTTCCCATGGGGCTCAATTTCTATGAGCTGCTCCCCTTCTGGCATACCTTCTTTACCAGCCTGGGATTTGGCGTGAAGCCTTCCCCCCTGTCCACCCGGAAACTGTATTTACAAGGGCAGCATACCATCCCTTCCGATACCGTATGTTTTCCGGCCAAACTGATGCACGGCCACGTGCAGGCGCTGATTGACGAGGATGTCCCCTATATTTTCTACCCCTGCATGTCCTACAATCTGGACGAAGGCCTGGGGGATAACCATTACAATTGTCCCGTGGTCGCCTATTATCCGGAGGTCATCGGGGCCAATGTTAAAGAGATGGGCCGCAAACACATTACCCTCATCAAGGATTATGTGGGAATCCACCGCCGAAAGGATTTCCCCGCTAAAATGCTGGGAATCCTCTCCAATCATTTTGACGGCCTCACCCTCAAAGAGGTCAAACAAGCCGCTAAGAACGCTTATGCGGAATACGACCGGTACTTTGAAAAGGTCCGCCAGCGTGGGGAGGAAATTATCTCCCGCGCGGAAGCGGAGGGCAAACAGATTATCGTGCTCTCAGGCCGCCCCTACCACGTGGATCCGGAAATCAACCATGGCATTGACAAATTGATCGCCAGCTACGGGGTAGCTATTGTCTCAGAGGATGTGGTAAGCTGCCGGCAGAAAAAATTCCGTGTCAACGTGCTCAATCAGTGGACCTATCACTCCCGCCTGTACGCCGCCGCCCGATATATCAGCGGCCGCGACGATATGAATTTGGTACAGCTTGTTTCCTTCGGCTGCGGGGTGGACGCTATCACCACCGATGAGGTGCGGGATATTCTGGAAAAAGAAGGAAAAATTTATACCCAAATTAAAATTGATGAAATCACCAATCTCGGCGCGGTAAAAATCCGCTTGCGCAGCCTGTTCGCCGCCATCGAGAAACAGGAAACACAGGAGGTTCGCCATGGCTAAATTAAAGTATGATAAAAAAACCGGACGCCTGCTCTTTACCAAAGAGATGAAAAAAGAATATACCCTTCTGTTTCCCATGATGGCGCCCATCCACTTCACAATTCTAAAAAACGTGTTCACCCATTTCGGGTACCGGGCGGAACTGCTCACTACTCAAGGCCCGGAAATCGCCCAAACGGGATTAAAATATGTCCATAACGACACCTGTTATCCAGCTATCCTGGTAATCGGCCAGCTGATCAACGCCCTGCAAAGCGGCAAATACGACCTCGACAAAGTGGCTTTGATGATTACCCAGACCGGCGGAGGCTGCCGCGCCTCCAACTATATCCATCTGCTACGCAAGGCTCTGAAAAAGGCTGGATTTGAAAATATCCCCGTGATTTCTGTGAATTTGTCGGGTATGGAAAAGAACAGCGGTTTTAAAATTACCCTTCCCATCATCCGTCGCGCGGTTGGTGCGGTGGTCTATGGGGATTTACTGATGTTGCTCCACAACCAGGTCAAAGCCTATGAACTGGAGAAAGGGCGCAGCCAGAAACTAGTGGATAAGTGGACCGATATCCTCACCAAGCAGCTCAACGCCGGCAAGGGATGTTCCCGGAGACAGCTGGGGGAAAACCTGAACGCCATCGCCGCGGATTTTGCCGCCGTCCCGCTGAGCAAAGAGAAGAAAGTAAAGGTGGGCGTTGTCGGCGAAATTTATGTAAAATACGCCAGCCTGGGAAACAACAACCTGGAGCATTTCCTGGAGACCCAGGATTGCGAGGTCAACGTCCCCGGTATCCTGGCTTTTGCCATGTTTAAGGTGGATAACCGCCTGGAGGATATCAAGCTGTACGGCGGAAGCCGGATCAAGTATTTTATTGTCAACCTGCTGATGAAGTATTGTGTTTCCATGGAAAACCTGTTGATTGACGCTGTGAAAAAATATCCGCAGTTTACCCCGCCGGGACGTTATTCCCATACCAAATCCCTGGTAAAGGGCGTCATCGGATACGGCGACAAGATGGGAGAGGGATGGCTTCTGACCGCCGAAATGCTGGAGCTCGCTGAACTGGGCTATGAAAATATCGTGTGTACCCAGCCTTTCGGATGCCTGCCCAACCATATCTGCGGCAAAGGTATGATCCGCCGCATCAAGGAAGTCAATCCCAAAGCCAATATCGTGGCTATCGACTATGACGCCGGCGCGACCCGCGTCAATCAGGAAAACCGCATCAAACTGATGCTTTCCGTCGCAAGGGAGAACCTGAATCAGGAAGAGGAAGTTCCCCAGGAAGACAAAGAGAAGCAGGCCGACCTAGTGGGCGCCTAACCGGCCCGGTAGTCCCTTGCCATATAGAAAAAATAACAGGAGCGCTTTCCCGGGATCAAATCCGGAAAGACGCTCCTGTTTTCATGTTAAAGTTTCCGCCCGCGGTGGGGCGCATCGCGCTCAGGGATTTTCTCGGAAGGAACCTAATCCTCCCGCGACGAAGTATAAAAATTTCACCCATTTTCTAACGCCATGCTCTAGTCTTTCTTTCAAAAACCGAGAGGCTCGTGCCAAACCGTAAAGTTTTCGCCCGCCTTTTTCAAAAGGCGGCGGGGTGGAGGGGCGGAGCCCTTCCTCGCCCATCTCAATGGGCGAAACATCCAAGCATTCCAAAAGCTCAGGAAGGGAGGCCAAACCGTCCGGGGATGGTTTGGCCGTGGGGAACCCTAGCGAGGGGTTCCCCATCCTTCCCCCTGCCCGCGTGCTCTGTCCTTTTATCACAGCCAGAAATCCTATCTCCGTATCCATTTAAAAGGCGGCCGGTTCCTTGTAAATCATCACTGGAATCGGCGGGTCGTTGGGCCGGTTATAAAACTGGGACATCAGCACCGTATATTGCCGGTGGTCCACTGTTTTGAGGAATTCCATCAAGGCTTCCTTTTCCTCATAACCGCTGTCCCCGCCATAATAGATACTGACGCTCATCACGCCGCCCGGGCGCAGCAGGCACAGCCCTTTTTCTATGGCTGGGATGCTGGTATCCGCCTTGGTAAAGATCCGGTGATCCCCGCCTGGGAGATATCCCAGATTAAAAACAACGCCGTCCACGGTCCCTTCTCCGGCATAGCGGTCCATTTCACTATGGCTTTCCTGAACGACCTCTGCAATCCCGGTATAGCCGTATTGTTCCACCAGCACCCTGGTATGTTCCACCGCCTCGGCCTGGATATCAAAGGCCAGCACCCGGCCCCGCTCCCCCACCAGGGAACAGAGAAAAACGGTATCCCTGCCTTTTCCCGCTGTCGCGTCAATCCAAAAATCGCCCGGCCGAATATGATTCTCTATGAAACGGTGGGCAAGCCCTAATGTATTCAGTCCCATCAGTTCTCTCTTCCCCCTATTTGGATTCCAAAGTTCTTAGAATACGCGCTGGATTTCCTCCCACAATTACGTTATCCGGTACATCCTTTACCACTACAGAACCGGAAGCTACAATGACGTTGTTTCCTATGGTAACGCCGGGATTAATCACCGCGCTTCCGCCAATCCATACATCGTCCCCAATGGTAATGGGTTTGCCGTATTCCATCTGCACAAGTTTGCCATTGGCAGGATGTACTTTTCTTTCCTCCTTATCAAAGGGGTGAACCGGGGTATACAGGCATACTTTCGGGCCCATCATACAATTATCCCCAATGGTCACCTCGCATACATCCAAAATGACACAGTCAAAATTTGCGAAAAAGTTTTCCCCCACATGGATATTATAGCCGTAATCGCAACGGAAAGACGGTTCTATGTTCACCCTGCTTCCAGTAGACCCGAATAACTGTTTTAATAATTGTTCCCGTCGTTCCGGTTCGTCTTCCGGGGTTTCATTGAAAAGGCGCGTCAAACGCCGGGCTTCCTTTCTCTCCCGAATCAGCTCCTCGTCATATGCGTCATACAACATACCCGCAATCATCTTCTGCTTTTCTGTCATAAGGGATTCCTCCATTTAAGCATATTTTTTATCTCTCATTATCTCTATGATCCACTAAAAAAGATTTGTGATTATTTTATCATGCTTTCTGTTTAGGCACAATAACACAATTTTCCCCGCCAATGGTATTTTTGAAGGAAGGAGGAACCGTGCCAATTTCTCCGTAAACCTTTTCCTCTGCGCTCGTTTGACAAACACCTTTTCTGTAGATTATAATAAAAACACTTTCACCGCTTTCGCCTTCGCTCCCAGGGAAAATTCTCTGGATGACATCGATTGCAGGAGATTTTTATGGAACTCAAAGGAAAATACAACACCGCGAAGGTTTTTACCGACGTGATAGATCAGGATTCCATCGCGCAGATCATCCAGCTGTGTAACCAGCCCTTTGCGCAGGGCAGCCGGATCCGCCTGATGCCGGACGTCCATGCCGGCGCCGGATGTACGGTAGGGACTACCATGACGATTCAGGATCGGGTGGTACCCAACCTGGTGGGTGTGGATATCGGATGTGGGATGGAAACTGTTCAGCTGCGGGAAAAACATATCGAGCTTCAGCAGTTAGACCGGCTGATCCATCAGAAAATCCCTTCCGGTTTTTCCATCCGGGAAAAGGCCCACCGTTATTTTCAGCAGGTTGACCTGACCCGGCTGTACTGCTTCTCCCACATCAACCCTTTGCGCGCGGAAAAAAGCCTGGGAACATTGGGGGGAGGAAACCACTTTATCGAAGCGGACCGGGACGAGGAAGGAAATTTATATCTAGTCGTTCATTCCGGCAGCCGCCACCTTGGCCTGGAGGTGGCTGGTTATTATCAGAAAGAAGGGTATGAACGGTTAAACGGGAGCAGCCGACAGGATCGGGATCGTTTAGTACAGGAGTTGAAAAACCAAGGACGGGATAAAGAGATTTCCAAAGCCCTCAAAGCGCTGAAAAACACCAAGAAAACGGACATTCCCAAACCGCTCGCCTATGTGGAAGGGGAGTTATTCCAACAGTATCTCCACGATATGCGCCTGGTGCAGGATTTTGCCATGTGGAACCGGAAAGCCATGATGGATGAACTGGTCAAAGGGCTAAAGATCCATGTGGAGGACCGTTTTACTACCATCCACAATTATATTGATACAGAAGCTATGATCCTGCGCAAGGGAGCCGTTTCCGCACAGAAAGGGGAACGCCTTCTGATCCCCATCAACATGCGGGACGGAAGCCTGATTTGCGTGGGATGCGGAAACGAGGACTGGAATTTCTCCGCCCCCCATGGGGCTGGGCGCCTGATGAGCCGTTCCCAGGCAAAGCAGAGCTTTACAGTCAACCAGTTCCGCAAAGAGATGGAGGGCATTTACACCACCTCGGTGGGAAAGTCCACTTTGGATGAATGCCCCATGGCCTATAAAAGCCTGGAAGATATCGTCCGCCATATCGGGGATACGGTGGAAATCGAGCGCCGGCTGTTTCCCATCTATAATTTTAAAGCCGGGGAAGAATGAAAAAATAAAAGAGGTTTTTTTATGAATACACCTGTATTGCCGGAATCCTTCCGGCTGAGAAACGTCGTGGATTTCCGTTATAACGGCAAACTGGTTTTGCTCATTAACCTGGGGATGATCGGCATCACTGTCCTACTTGTCTGGGCAATGGCCCAAATCCATCCGTTTACGCTGTTTTTACCATTGGACGCTGATTACACCACCTTTCAGCGTTTTATGGTGCCGGTCAGCGTCTTGATTTTTTTATTTCTTTATGGGCATGTGCGGGAATTGCTCCATTTGTTGGCCTTTGTGCTGGTTTCCCGCCGGAAACCTGTCTATCATATGCGCGTCTTCTCCGCTTCCGCGGGGCAGTCTCATTTTTATTTTTCCAAAGCGTGGTATCTCTTTATCACCCTTTTTCCCTTTGTCTCTATCGCCGTGATATTGGGAGCATTGCTTCTTTTTCTTCCAGACCCTTGGTTCTGGGTGGTCTTTATCATAGAAGCCTTCCATATCTCCAGCGGCGTGAAAGACGTTTATATCTGCTCTACCATTCATGACGCCCCCAAGGATTCCTTGATCTGGGATGACAGCAGCAAAATCAAGATTTACGCGCCGGAAGACAGTTTCCCGGAAGTATAGGTAGTAATGGGAAGCCATTCCCATTTTATATTTATGAAAAGGAGTGTCCTTATGAAAAAACAAAATAGGATTGTTCGACCCATTGCCCTAGTAGTAGCCATCTTATGGACCTTTTTCCTGTTGACCGGCTGTTCTTCCCAAGCAGGCGGTACGGGAGAATCCCAAGTCGGCACTACTGTAACCGTGCGTATTGTTTCCCAAGAGGCAACAATTTTGGATCAGCAAGTGACTTTAACAAACGACCTCACCGCAGGACGTGCCGTAAAAGACGCCTGCCAAAACCAGAAAATGGCTTATACGGAACAGGATGGTATGTATATTTCCTTCCAGGGGATCACCTCTACGGATACCGACGGTTGGCTGTTCTATTTGAATGACGAGCTGCCTGACCGCGGTGCCAATGATGTGACCGTATCCGATGGAGATGTCGTTGAGTTCCGTTATGTCAATTACGACGAGGCTTTCGCTGAGTAAAATTGGGGTGTAAATGCTTCTGACAGGAATCCAGAATACGAAAAAAGCGCTGTAACTTTAAAAAGTTACAGCGCTTTTTTCGTTTATTCCTCTTTATAAAGCCATTGATAACTAAAACTTTCGTCAATCGCCCAGAAAAATCTGACATGGATTTTTCCCCATCTAAATATTTATTGGTTGGCAAACTGGCTGTTGTACAAGTTGGCGTAAAAGCCTTTCTTTTCCAGCAATTCCCGGTGGGTTCCCTGTTCCACAATGTTTCCTTGATTCATCACCACGATGCAATCCGCTTCCTTGATGGTGCTCAGCCGGTGCGCTACGATAAAGCTGGTCCTACCCTCCATCATTTTGTTGAACGCCTTCTGAATCCTGATCTCCGTACGGGTATCGATGCTGCTGGTAGCCTCGTCCAAAATGAGCATAGGCGGATCGCTCAGCATGACCCGTGCGATACACAGAAGCTGCTTCTGGCCCTGGGAGATGTTTCCCCCATCCTCTGATATAACCGTGTCATATCCCTTGGGCAGTCGTTTGATAAAACCATGGGCATGAGCAGCTTTGGCGGCGGCGATTACCTCTTCCAGCGTCGCGTCCGGGCGCCCATAAGCGATATTCTCCCGCACGGTCGCGGAATACAGCCAAGTTTCCTGCAACACCATCCCAAACTGACGCCGCAAACTATCCCTGGTGCCCTTGGTAATCGGCACATCATCCACCAGTATTTCCCCGCTGTTGACATCGTAAAAACGCATCAGCAGATTAATCAGCGTGGTTTTCCCACACCCTGTGGGGCCCACAATCGCGATCCGCTGACCCGGCTTGACATGCAGGTGAAAGTGCTCGATCAATTTGCGGTTTTCCTCATAGGAAAAGCTCACATCCTGGATATCCACCTTCCCTTTTACATTCCGGAAAGTAACAGCATCCCGGCTGTCGGGCTGTTCACTGGGTTCTTCCAGAACTTTAAAAACCCTCTGGGCGGAAGCAAATGCCATTTGCAGCTGGGTAATCACCCCAGTTACTTCATTAAACGGTTTGGTATACTGGTTGGCATAGGTCAGGAAGCAGGACAACTGCCCCACGGAAAGAGAACCGAAAATAGCGGAAATCGCTCCGATGATTCCCACCGCGGCATATACAACGCCGTTGACAAACCGGGTACTTGGGTTGGAAAGGGAGGAATAAAACTGTGCCTTCTGGCCGCATTGGTAAAGCCGTCCGTTGATTTCCTCAAATGCCTGCTGCGCTTCCTCCTCGTGGGAAAACGTTTTCACAATTTTCTGGTTTCCCAGCATCTCCTCTATATAACCGCCCAGCTCCCCCTGAGTTTTGGACTGTTCCTGGAACATCTTATGGGATCGCCTGGCGATAAAAGAAGCCACAAACAAGGAAAGCGGCGTCACCAGAACCACCACAAGGGTAATCCACGGATTGACGGACAACATAAATAGCAGCGTCCCCAGAATCGTCACTACTCCGGTAAAAAGCTGGGTCAGGCCCTGTAACAGGCCGTCCGCGATAAAATCGATGTCGTTGACCAGCCGGTTGATAAGATCCCCGTGGGGGGTACCGTCGATATAACGCAGCGGCGCCACATTGATTTTCTCAAAGACCTGTATCCGGATATCTCGCACTGTACAATAAGCTACCTTATTGGTGCATAGCGCGAGAATCCATTGAAAAACAGCGCCAACCCCAATAGAAATACACAGGATCACCAGAATCCGGGCAATAGAGGGAAAGTCTACATGATGCTGATCCACAATAAAGTCAATGGCCTCCCCCACCAGAACCGGTCCCAGCAGCGTCAAGGCGATGCTGATGATCGCGCTGAAGAGGGATAGGATCAAATATCCGCGATAGGGACGGACAAACTTCAGAAGGGTTTTCATCACGCCTTTTTTCATCTCGCCGCCTCCTCTGCACTCAACTGGGAAAGGCAAATCTCCCGATAGACTTCACAGCTTTCCATCAGCTGCTGATGGGTCCCAACCCCCGCCGCTTTTCCGTCGTCCAATACCACGATCTGGTCGGCATCTCGGATGGTACTGGCGCGCTGGGATACCATCAACACTGTCATTGCCTTAGTTTCCTCACGCAGCGCCCGGCGCAGCGCGGCGTCGGTGGCGAAGTCCAAGGCACTGGAACTATCATCCAAGATGAGAATATCCGGCCGTCCCACCAAAGCCCTGGCGATCGTCAGCCTTTGGCGCTGTCCGCCGGAAAAATTCTTTCCTTCCTGGGTTACTTCAGATTGCAGCCCTTTGGGCAGCTTTTCCACAAAATCCCACGCCTGGGCGATGGTCAAAGCGCGCTTCATTTCTTCTTCTGTCGCGTCCTGTTTTCCCCATCTCATATTCTCAGCGATGGTACCCGCGAACAGCACCGCCCGCTGGGGAACCATACCTATCTTTTGGCGCAGCTGATGGAAAGGATATTTCCTGACATCCACACCGTCCACCAGAATTTTTCCCTCTTGGATATCGTAAAGGCGGGGAATTAAGTTCACTAACGTGGATTTACCGGAACCAGTCCCCCCTATGATCCCAACGGTCTGCCCGGGCATAATACACAGGGATATCCCTTCTAACGACGCTTCCTCCGCCTGCCCATATCGGAAAACTACATCTTGGAACTGGATCTTGGGAAGATCCGGACGGCTCTCTACTGAGATTTCACCGCTGTTTTCTTCCTTTACAGAAGCCTGGGTATCTAAGACTTCATTGACACGCACAGCGGAAGCCGCCGCTTTGGTAAAGGTAATGACCAGGTTGGCCACAACGATCAAAGCCAGTAAAATCTGGGTCATGTAATTGACAAAGGCGATAATCTCCCCCTGAGTCATACTGCCTTCCTGTACCCGGAATCCTCCAAACCATACAATTGCCACAATCCCCAAATTCATAATGACAAAGGTAACCGGATTGAGCAGGGCGGATACTTTTCCCACCCGGATCGAAGTGCGGGCCAAATCTTCGCTGGCATCGCAGAACCTTTCTCTTTCCATCTTCTGTTTGGAAAAAGCCCGGATCACCCGCACACCCGCCAAATTTTCCCGGGAGACTAAGGAAATCCTGTCCAGCTTCTTCTGGATGGTACGGTACAGAGGAACTGTACGGCTCATAATGAAATATAAGGCCAATACAATCAGCGGCATGGCGATGAGCAGGACAACCGCAAGCTTTGCGTCGATCGAAATGGCCATCACCATAGCCCCAATCGCCAGAAAAGGAGCCCGCACCACCAGGCGGATCAGCATAGCGACTGCGTATTGCAGTTGATTGACGTCATTGGTCAGGCGGGTAATGAGCGACGGCGTCCCAAACCGGTCAATTTCCGCATGGGAAAAAGAATTGATGTGGGAAAACAGCTTGTTACGCAAAGTTGTGCCAAATCCCTGGGATGCTACCGAAGCAAAGTACTGGCAGGTAAGCGCACAGGCAAGGCCCACCGCTCCCAACCCAATCATTAGGGCACCCATCCAGAGCACATGGTTTACATCCCGGTGATAAATCCCCACATCGATGATATTTGCCATGACAAGGGGCACGATCAATTCAAAAATAGCCTCTGTTAATTTAAAAATCGGCCCTAATATCACCTGCTTTTTATACGCCTTTAAAAAGCGCGCCAACCGAAACATGCTATGATAACCTCCTACCGCCTCTATTCCTAATTTTTACATATAGAAATGGATTATAATACTTTATTATATCAGATTTTTATTAGATCAGAGAGAAAAACAGAAAAAAACACGCAGATTTTCTGCGTGTCAGTCTGCCCAAAAAATAAGTGAAATCAGTAAATTACACAAGCTGAGGGGAAGACAAACCGCCCCTCAGTCGAACTTTCCGGGGGGCGGTTTGTCCTCCCCTACTGAGCTTGCGAGAACCCGGAGAGTTTGTCCTATGCAATGGAGGTGGAAGAGCGCCGTCTCTCCACCCTGCAAGTTTTTGAAAAAGCTTGTGCAAAATTTTCATGCCTTAGCACAGATATTCAGAGAAAGCCCAGCGTGTAATATTCCCCACCATAGGAAGCATAGGCATAAAACTTTATATTATCTTTTGGTACCCAGGAAAAACAGGGCTACTGTCCCTGGGCCGGAATGGGCTCCAATTACCGGGCCAATATAATGCATCACAATATCCTTGACCTGCATGTCTTCCCGTATCATATTCGCCAGCGCCTGCGCATCCTCCTGGCAATCCCCGTGGCTGATAAAAATCATCTGCTGCTCGGGATGGACACATGTCTGGTGCATCTTTTGTACCATAGCCTGTAAGGATTGGCGTCTGCCTCTTACTTTATCCACATTGACCAAGTGCCCTTCATCGTCCACATGCAGCACCGGTTTTATGCCCAGCATGGTTCCCAGTAAAGCAGTAGCGGAAGAAACCCTGCCTCCCCGTTTGAGATGGTGCAGATCATCTACCGTAAACCAATGGCACAGATTCTTTTTATGGCCGTCCACCCACTGATATACATCCTCGATATCTTTTCCCTTACGTTTTTCCATGACCGCGTGATAAACCAACAAGCCTTCCCCCATAGAGGCCGCTAAGGAATCACAAATATAAATACGTCTTTCCGGATATTTCGTTTCCAACTCTTCACGAGCCATGAGGGAAGAATGATAGGTACCGCTTAATCCAGAGGAAAAGGCAATATACAAGATATCTTTCCCCTCTTGCAGGATTGGTTCAAAAAACTCCAAAAAACGGGAAACATTGATCTGTACCGTTATCGCTGTTTTTTGATTTCTGAGCATCTGATAAAATGCTTTTTCACTCATTTCCCTTCCATCGGGATAATTGAGATATGTATGGTCGTCTATCACAAACTGAAGAGGAATAACCTTGATTTCCAATTGCTGTATCAATTCCGGAGAAAGATCCGCTGTTGAATCGGTTACAATCACATAATCCTTTCTGTTTGTCTCCTCCATTGTCTATTTCCTCCTCTGTATTGGCTCTCTTAGCCTATTGTTTTTGTTGGTAAGTACATATTGTGTAGAATAGGAAAATTGGAAATCGCTATTCTTTCGATAAGGCCCCTATTCTTTGCCCACCTGCTCTATCGGATCATAATTCTTTTATCCTCTTTAAAAAACCTTTGCCTTTATTCCCGGGTCTGGTAAACTTCCCGATAGATTTTTTTCTTTATGGGTTCAAATTCCTCTTCTGTCAGAGAACTGGGAAAACTCATAATCATCAGCGGATACCATCCGTGTCCCTTGCGCATGGGGGGCTGTTGATAGGCAAAATCATTCAGCTGGAAACCCAAACGCTCATAAAAGGCGATGCGCCGTTTCGCAATATCTGTTTCAGGCAATTCCACTTCCAGAACCACAGGTTTGACGCTCTGCTGTATGTATTCCCGCATCATCAGGCCGCCAATGCCATTCCCCCTAAATTCCCGGCTTACCGCTAAATGTTCCACAAAACTAAATTCCTCAAATTCCCATACCGCCAGAAAGGCAGTAAGATTTCCTTCCTCGTCCATCTTTCTTTTCAGCCAATAATAGGGGTTTTCCAATAAATTGAGTTGCCCTTCATAGGTACGGATTTCCTCTTTTGGAAACGCTTCCTCCATGATAGCAAATACTTGATCGAATTCCCTTTTGATGATGGTTCACCCGCTTTCTTGTAATCTTTGTGATTTTATATACCAATCTTATCATATTTTTCTAGCAATATCCATGGCAAAAACATGAACAATCGGGAAAAATCTATCATTCATCATATAATCTCTATGTTTTTATCCTCCAGTAATACGCTTTATTTTAGCATAAGATAGAACGGAAAAAACTGATAATCTGTCATATTCCTGATATCATTTGGTTCCCTTGCGATTTTCCAAACACATACTCCTTTTTTCTTTGGCATATATTTTTTTGTTACCATATCATATTTGCCTGGTAAAACAAATTTTTGGATGCCATATAACAATATAGGTGAAGATTATGAAAAAGAAAGCATTTTTAATGAATGCGTTGCTGCTAACCGGGGCGACTCTATTATCCCGTACCATTGGTATTTCTTTCCGCGTTTACCTCTCCAATCAAATTGGTCCGGAAGGAATCGGCCTGTACCAATTGGTTTGTACCATCTATTTTTTTATTTCTACACTGGCTACTTCCGGTATCAGCCTGGCGGTCACCCGGTTGGTAACGGATGCCCTAGCGGAAAATAATCCCGGTAAAGCCAAAAGCGTCACCTCAAAATGTTTCTGGCTCAGCCTTTTCTTGAGTATATGCGCTGGAGGAATCCTTCTGAGTATGGCAGATTTGATGGGAAATCAGATCCTCCATGACGCCCGTTCCATCCTTCCCTTGAAACTACTGGCCCCCAGCCTTCCTTTTATGGCGATTTCCGCCTGCTTCCGGGGGTATTTCTATGCCGTCCGCAAAGTAATTAAAACAGCCAGTGAGCAACTCTTGGAACAGTTGATTGAAATGGCTATTTTTGCCCTTCTAATTGGAACGTTGGCTCCAAAAGGGCTGGAATACGCCTGCTGTGCCATCGTTTTGGGAACAACCGGTGCTGAGATTCTCTCTTGTGGGTATTCCTTTTTTCTGTATTACCTGGAGGTACATAAAATCCATGTCAAACGACAAAAGTATCCCGGGCTGTTCCGAAAAGTAATGAGCATCTGCCTGCCTGTGACCGCCAGTTCCTGCCTTCGTTCCGGCCTTTCCATGGTGGAAAATCTGATGATTCCCGCAGGGCTGAAAAAAAACGGGGCCTCTTATCAAAAATCACTCTCCGGTTACGGGATGCTTACCGGTATGGTGATGCCGGTTCTCACCTTTCCTTCCGCCTTCCTCTCCTCCTTTTCTATGCTTTTGATCCCGGAATTCTCAGAAGCCAACGCCAAACACCACAAGCGCAACATCCAGTATATTTCTAAGCGCGTCTTTCAGATTACCCTGCTGTTTTCTATCCTGGTGACAGGCATCTTTGTGTTTTTTGCCGGCGATTTGGGGATACTGATCTACAACGATCCGGAACCGGGTGTGTATATTCGTATCTTAGCGCCTATTATCCCGCTGATGTATCTGGATAGTGTAGTAGATGGTATGCTCAAGGGGCTCAACGAGCAGCTCAGTTATCTTTCCTACAACATGATTGATTCCGTGATCCGGGTTTTTCTTATTTTTACATTGCTGCCTCTCTGCGGTCTCAAAGGCGTCATCATCGTCATTTTTGTCAGCGAAATTTTAAATTCCATCCTTAGCATTGCCCGCCTGCTAAAAGTCACCCAGCTGCAATTTCAAGTGGCCAACTGGCTGCTAAAGCCTATTCTTTCTGTGGCTCTTCCGGGCTTTCTCCTTCTCTCCATGGGGCATTTGGGGCTTTCTTTTTCCTCTTCCCTGTCCAAAGTGTTCTTTGAAATCTTCACTATGACCATCTGCTATTTTGCCCTGCTTTTCCTTACCCGCTGTATCGGCAGGGAAGAATTACAGTGGATCAAAGGCCTTTTCACTCGCAGACGCGTTTATGAATCTTTGCCAAACCATACTTAAATTTTTTATTTTTTCCATGGTGCGAAATTCTCTTTTTTCCCTAAGTTAAAGCCGGAAGACTCCTGGTTTTCTGGGAAGTTCGAAAAAAGTTCCCTCCTAAATGACCAATACAACTGGTATTTTCCCCTTTGTATTCTACAAATTCCTCTCTTGACACCCCCCTATATACGGGATATAATGGTCATGCATTTCAAAAAGGGACACAACATATAGTGTGAAATATAGGAGGCTGACACAATGATTCAAACGATTGTCAAACGTGACGGGCGGCAGGCGCCCTTTAACATTGAAAAAATCGCCAATGCCATTTACAAGGCCGCGCAGGCCGTGGGAGGAAATAACTACCACTCCGCAGAGGATCTAGCCCGCCAGGTAATGGACTATATTGAACAGGAGGAACATGATACAGCCCCCTCTGTAGAACACATCCAAGATATTGTGGAGCGGGTTCTAATTGAAAATGGACATTCCCGCACCGCCAAAGAATATATCCTTTATCGGGCGGAGCGCACCCGTCACCGCGAAATGAACACCCGCCTGATGAAAATCTATGAGGATTTGACCTTCAAATCCGCGAAGGATACTGATATCAAGCGGGAAAATGCCAATATCGACGGGGACACCGCTATGGGAACCATGCTGAAATATGGTTCCGAAGGCGCCAAACAGTTCTATGAGATGTATATCCTGGACCCCAGGCACGCCAAAGCCCATCGGGAAGGGGATATTCACATCCATGACCTGGATTTTCTCACCCTGACTACCACCTGCTGCCAAATTGACCTAGACAAGCTGTTTACCGGCGGATTTTCCACAGGGCACGGTTTCCTTCGAGAACCCAATGATATCGCCAGTTATTCCGCCTTAGCCTGCATCGCTATCCAGTCCAATCAGAACGACCAGCACGGGGGGCAAAGTATCCCTAACTTTGATTATTCCTTGGCCAAAGGGGTCGCCAAGACTTACGCCAGAATTTATCGGCAGAATCTCGCCAGGGGGCTGGAGCTGTTGACTGATTGCGAAAATCCGGAAGCCACTGCCCAGGAAATCACCAACCAGGCAAAGGAAAAAAGCGGTTCCCTGCCGAAACTGGACGATGGGGAAGCCTATATGGCTGCGGAACTCTCCATCCTCTCTGAGCACTTTGGGGAAAAAATGGCCAATAAAATCCAGAAATTCGCCTTCCGTCACGCCAACAAGGAAACCGACCGGGCCACTTATCAGGCCATGGAAGCCTTTGTCCACAACCTCAACACCATGCACTCCCGCGCGGGCGCCCAGATTCCATTTAGTTCCATCAACTATGGAATGGATACTTCCCCGGAAGGCCGCATGGTCATTAAAAATGTACTACTGGCCACAGAGGCTGGTTTGGGTAATGGGGAAACCCCTATCTTCCCCATCCATATCTTTAAGGTCAAGGATGGCGTAAACTATAATCCTGGGGAACCTAACTACGATTTATTCAAGTTGGCTTGCCGTGTCAGCGCAAAACGCCTGTTCCCCAACTTCTCCTTTATCGACGCGCCTTTCAATCTGGAATATTACAAGCCGGGCCATCCGGAAACAGAAATCGCCTATATGGGCTGCCGCACCCGTGTTGCAGCCAACCATTACGACCCCGACCGTCAAATCATGAACGGCCGTGGCAATCTGAGCTTTACTTCTGTCAATCTCCCCCGCCTGGCCCTGTTGAGCAATAAAAACTTAGATCTATTCTTTGAACAGCTGGATCAGAAAATTGATCTGGTCATTGATCAGCTTCTGGACCGTTTTGAGCTCCAAGCTCAAAAGCTGGTACGTAATTACCCCTTCCTGATGGGACAGGGTGTATGGCTGGATTCCGAAAAGCTAAAGCCGGAGGATGAAGTGCGGGAAGTGCTCAAACACGGTACCCTGACCTTGGGCTTTATCGGGCTGGCGGAATGCTTGAAAGCGTTGACAGGGTTCCATCATGGAGAGAGCAAAGAATCCCAAAACCTCGGTTTGGAAATTGTCGGGCATATGAGAAAACGCATGGACGAGGCCACAGAGCAATATGGGCTTAATTTCTCTTTGATCGCGACCCCAGCAGAAGGATTATCCGGCCGCTTTGTCCGTATGGACGCGGAAAGGTTTGGTAAAATCCCCGGTATTACTGACCGCGAATATTATACGAATTCCTTCCATGTGCCGGTCTATTATGATATTTCCGCCTGGGATAAGATTAAAATAGAGGCCCCTTATCATAATCTCACCAATGGCGGACATATTTCCTATATCGAACTGGACGGCGATCCTTCCGATAATCTGGAAGCCTTTGAACAGGTGGTGCGCTGTATGAAGGAATCCGGGATTGGATATGGTTCTATCAATCATCCGGTGGACCGGGACCCTGTATGCGGTTACACCGGCATTATCAACGACGTCTGTCCGCAGTGCGGCAGAAAAGAAGGGGATGGGCAACCCAATTTTGAGCGTATTCGGCGCATTACCGGTTATCTGGTAGGGACTTTGGACCGCTTTAATAACGCCAAACAGGCGGAAGTCCACGACCGCGTCAAACATTCACTGGGAACAGGGACCGGTAATATGGAACAAATCTGATTATCCTCCAAAACCAGTCTATTCCAACCTCTAAAAAACACCTCTGAAACAGCTTTGCCGCTATTCTCAGGGGTGTTTTTAAAAGCCTTTAAAACATTTCTTTCACAGGGAGGAAAAAGAATCATGACAACACTACAACTAGCCGGTGTGATCCGGGAATCTATCGTGGACGGCCCCGGCATCCGCCTGGTTGTCTTTTCCCAGGGATGTCCCCACCACTGTCCTGGCTGCCATAATCCTGCTACCCATTCCCCAGAAGGTGGATATCAAAGTTCTGTGGAGAATATTATAAAGGCAGTCCGCAGCAATCCCATGTTGGCAGGGGTCACGCTTTCAGGAGGGGAACCTTTTTCCCAGGCGGAACCTATGGCGGAACTCGCCCACCAGGTCCATCAGTGTGGGCGGAATGTCATCACCTATACCGGTTATACCATCGAACAAATTTTAGAAGGAATCTCCAGAAACCCCGGGTGGAAACGCCTGTTGGAGGAAACTGACACCCTCATCGACGGCCCCTTCCTACTGGAAGAAAAAACCTTAACGCTGAAATTCAGGGGCTCCCGAAATCAAAGGGTCATCGATCCCGCGGCATCCCTGCAGGAAGGGCGGGCTGTAGAAAAGGAGTTTTAGCAGCTCATAGAAAATCTTTTTGGGGTAATATGACCAACCGTATTTTATAAATAAAGTTTTTTATACAAAAAGAGGACTGCCGCTATTTGTACGGCAGTCCTCTCCATTTATTTTCTTTTTTACCCTTTAATAGAATTCAGCAGGCCGCCCTTTTGGATAATATTCTGGATAAAGGGAGGGAAAGGCTCCGCCTGATAGGTCTTTCCTGTGGTAACATCGGTAATGACGCCGGAATCAAAATCCACGTCTACCTCATCCCCCGCCTGAATCTCTTGCGCGGCCTCGTCACATTCCAAAATTGCCAATCCGATATTGATAGCATTGCGGTAGAAAATACGGGCAAAGGTGGAGGCAATCACGCAGGAAATCCCGGAAGCTTTGATAGCGATGGGCGCGTGTTCCCGGGAAGAACCACAGCCAAAATTCTTTTCCGCCACCATGATATCGCCCGGCTTCACTTTGTTGACAAATTCCTTGTCGATATCTTCCATACAGTGGCTTGCCAGCTCCGCATGGGAAGATGTGTTGAGATAACGGGCGGGGATAATAACGTCAGTATCTACGTTATCCCCATATTTATGAACCATTCCATGTGCTTTCATAACTGCTCCTCCTCTGCTTAATCCAATTGTTCCGGATCGGTGATATAACCGGCAACTGCGCTGGCTGCCGCCACCGCCGGGCTGGCCAGATATACCTCGGATTCCACATGTCCCATACGTCCTACAAAGTTACGGTTTGTGGTAGAGATAGCCCGTTCCCCTTGCGCTAAAATGCCCATATGGCCGCCTAAGCACGGCCCGCAGGTAGGCGTGGAAACCACAGCGCCGGCTTCAATAAAGATCTCAAACAGGCCTTCCCGCATCGCCTGGAGATAAATTTGCTGGGTACCGGGGAAAATAATGCAGCGCACGCCCTTTGCCACATGGCGGCCTTTGAAGACTTCCGCCGCAGCCCGCAGATCACTGATCCGTCCATTGGTGCAGGAACCAATGACAGATTGATCGATCTTTACATGATCCTTTTCCGCTTCGTCAATGGTCTTGGTATTTTCCGGAAGATGCGGATAACTGACCGTGGGGCGCAGCGTACTCAAATCGATCACATATTCCTCGTCATAGACGGCGTCCTTGTCGGCGGTATATTCCACCGGTACCCCCTGGAAACGGCCGTTGCAGTATTCCCGGGTGATATCGTCTACCGGGAAAATACCATTTTTCGCGCCGGCTTCGATGGCCATATTGGAAATGCACAGACGGTCATCAATGGACAGGTATTGTAACCCATCCCCTACAAACTCCATAGAGCGGTAAAGCGCGCCATCCACGCCGATCATACCGATGATATGCAAAATAACATCCTTACCGCTGACCCATTTGGAAGGCTTTCCTGTCAATACGAATTTGATGGCAGAAGGAACTTTAAACCAGGCTTTTCCGGTAATCATGCCGGCCGCCATATCGGTGGAACCTACACCGGTGGAAAAAGCCCCTAATGCGCCGTAAGTGCAGGTATGGCTGTCCGCACCAATCACCAAGGAACCAGGACCTACCAGGCCTTTTTCAGGCAGCAAGGCATGTTCAATTCCCATTTCTCCCACGTCGAAATAATTCTTGATGTCATATTTTCCAGCAAACCCGCGCACCTGTTTACACTGGGTGGCGGCCTTAATATCCTTATTCGGGGTAAAATGATCCATCACCAACGCGATTTTTTCCCGGTCAAAAACGGAAGCAGCGCCGCATTTCTGAAACTCATTGATGGCCACGGGAGAAGTGATATCATTCCCCAGCACCATATCCAGTTTGGCCTCGATTAACTGGCCGGCTGTCACATGTTCCAGCCCGGCATGGGCTGCTAGGATTTTTTGGGACATTGTCATACCCATAGGAAGTTCCTCCTTTTAACATACGCCGTCTGTTATCCATCCAAAAGGAGGAAGCGGCGTTTTTCTTTCCTCTGTTTTGTCGTTTTCTGTCTCCTATTATGCCATAGTTATTGCGAGAAGAATGTAAAATATGATACAATTTTTAAAAAATCGGAACCATAAGGTTCCCCAAAAAAACAACAGGGGGAAAGAGGAAATGCCGCAAAAAATACCCAATGAAAAAAAGCCTTTGTGGCCATTGTTTGAACAGGAAAAAGGAAAAAGCTATGGAAAGGGGCAAATGGTATATTTACAGGGAGAGCTGGCGGACAGCTTCTTTTATCTCAAAAAAGGGCGTGTTAAGATCTTTCTCACTTCGGAAAATGGTATGGAAAAGACCCTCTCCCTATTAGAGCCAGGCAATATTTTTGGGGAAGCGGCTTTTTTTGACGGTATGCCCCGGGTTTCTTCGGCAAAAGCCATCTGCCCGTGTGAGATCGTCCGGATAACCAGAGGGGATCTCCTGCAAGATTTCACCAAGGAACCGGAATTGGCCATGAGTCTGCTGACCTTACTTTCTCATACTGTGCGAATGCTTTCCAATCAAGTAGATCACATGACCTTTTTACAGGCCGATCAGAGAATCGCCTTGCAATTGTTAAAACTATATAGGGAATCTGACCGGCAGGGAAAAGAAATCTATTGTACCCATGAAGATTTGGGAAATCTCGCGGGCACTTCCCGGGTGACCGTAAGCAAAATACTTAACCGATTCGCCAAAAATAATTGGATTTCCACTCATTACCGCTCTATTATCATTCAAGACGCAGATGCCCTACAAGAATTCACCCAACAGGAAAAAAGCGAGTTCTAGTGGAAAAATTCTGAATTATCTGTCGCGATTGGAGCGGAAATCGCGTTTTGGAAGCGGATGAGATAGAACACAAAAGGATAATAAAAGGACTTAGATTAGGAAAACCTAAATCCTTTTCTAAAAATATCCATATAATCTTAAGTTTTTATCTTCCTTTTTTGATTTCCCTAGTCATTGGTCTTGGTACGGGTATTATTTTCATGGCGAAACTGTTGGAAAAATCCCTTACCTGATATTCTTAGACAACACATCTGACGATTTTAGGTTTTTTATTGAGCTCTGTGGTGACAATATTTTCAAGAATCCCTAGCTTTTTAACCAATAAAACGACATTTTGATAAATAAATACACAATTCCCCGCCGAGTGGTGAATCGGCGGGGATTTATTAAATTCTAAAAGAAAATCTTTAATTAGCCGTTGATAGCGGTAACAACACCGGAACCTACGGTACGGCCACCCTCACGGATAGCGAAACGCAGACCTTCTTCAATAGCGATAGGAGTGATCAGTTCTACGTCCATCACAACGTTATCGCCAGGCATGCACATCTCGGTGCCTTCGGGCAGAGAAATAACGCCGGTTACGTCAGTGGTACGGAAGAAGAACTGAGGACGATAGTTGTTGAAGAAAGGAGTATGACGGCCGCCTTCGTCCTTAGTCAGAACGTAAACCTGGCCTCTGAACTTGGTATGCGGATGAATGGTGCCGGGCTTAGCCAGAACCTGTCCGCGCTCGATTTCATTTCTCTGAATACCACGCAGCAGAGCACCGATGTTATCGCCAGCCTCAGCGTAATCGAGGATCTTGCGGAACATTTCGATACCAGTAACAACGGTCTTTCTCTTTTCGTCAGTCAGACCAACGATCTCAACTTCTTCAGAAGTTCTCAGCTGGCCACGCTCTACTCTACCAGTAGCAACGGTACCACGACCGGTGATGGTAAATACGTCCTCAACAGGCATCAGGAAAGGCTGATCAGCCTTACGATCCGGGGTAGGAATGAAGGTGTCAACAGCGTCCATCAGCTCATGGATGCATTTATATTCAGGAGCATTGGGATCCTTAGAATCACACTCCAGAACCTGCAGAGCGGAACCGCGGATGATTGGGGTATCATCGCCCGGGAACTCGTACTCATTGAGCAGCTCACGAATTTCCATCTCAACCAAGTCGAGCAGTTCTTCGTCATCAACCTGATCCGCTTTGTTCATGAATACTACAATGTAGGGAACGCCTACCTGACGGGACAGCAGGATGTGCTCTCTGGTCTGAGGCATAGGACCATCAGCAGCAGATACAACCAGGATAGCGCCGTCCATCTGAGCAGCACCGGTGATCATGTTCTTTACATAGTCAGCATGGCCGGGGCAGTCAACGTGAGCATAGTGACGGGTTTCAGTCTGATACTCAACGTGAGAGGTATTGATGGTAATACCACGCTCTCTCTCTTCAGGAGCCTTATCGATGTTTGCATAATCTACAAAGTCAGCGTCGCCAGCCAGGTTCAGAACCTTGGTGATAGCGGCGGTCAAAGTAGTCTTACCGTGGTCAACGTGGCCGATGGTACCAATATTTACGTGCGGCTTATTTCTTTCAAACTTAGCCTTTGCCATTGGAATTTCCTCCTTTTTATCACTCAAATAAAATTTTCAGTGAGCGGAATCGCTACAAGTATCATTCTAGCAATTTCTTCACCAAAATGCAATAGAAAAATACTGTATTTTTAGTCTTTCTTGCTGCGATCAGCAATAATCTTTTCAGATACGGACTTCGGAACCTCAGCATAGTTTTCAGGTTCCATGACATACTGCCCTCTGCCCTGGGTTTTGCTGCGCATATCGGTAGCATAACCGAACATCTCAGACAGCGGAACCATGGAATTGATGCGCTGAGCACCCGGAATCGCTTCCATACCCAGGATCATACCACGACGGGAGTTGATGTCACCGATAACATCACCCATGTATTCCTCAGGAACAATAACGGTAACCTTCATGATGGGTTCCAGCAGAACCGGGTCGGCCTTCTTCATAGCCTCTTTGAATGCCATAGAACCAGCAATCTTAAACGCCATTTCAGAGGAGTCGACCTCATGATAGGAACCATCGTACAAAGTAACCTTGACATCCACTACGTTGTAGCCAGCCAGAACACCGGAGAGCATGGCTCCCTGGATACCTTGGTCAACTGCGGGGATGTATTCCTTCGGAATCGCACCGCCAACGATGGCATTGACAAACTCGTAACCTTTGCCGGGATTGGGCTCAATGCGGATCTTAACGTGACCGTATTGACCTTTACCACCAGACTGACGGGCATACTTGTTGTCCACTTCCGCATTCTTGCGGATGGTTTCTTTATAAGCAACCTGGGGCTTACCAACATTCGCTTCCACCTTGAATTCACGCAGCAATCTGTCTACGATGATTTCCAGGTGCAGCTCGCCCATGCCGGCGATGATGGTTTGTCCAGTTTCCTCATCGGTGTAAGCCTTGAAGGTGGGATCTTCTTCCGCCAGCTTGGCCAGCGCGATGCCCATCTTTTCCTGACCTGCTTTGGTCTTGGGCTCAATAGCTACACGGATAACCGGATCCGGGAATTCCATGGATTCCAGAATAACCGGATGTTTCTGATCGCACAGGGTGTCACCGGTGGTGGTATTCTTCACGCCAACCGCCGCGGCAATGTCGCCGGCGTATACCGTTTCGATATCCTGACGATGGTTTGCATGCATTTGCAGGATGCGTCCCATACGCTCGGTGCAATCCTTGGTGGAATTGTAAACAGTGGTACCAGCATTGATGCTGCCGGAATATACGCGGAAGAAGCACAGCTTCCCAACGAACGGGTCAGTGGCGATCTTAAAGGCCAGAGCTGAGAAAGGCTCATCATCAGAAGAATGACGAACAACTTCTTCTTCGGTCTCCGGATCAATACCCCTGATAGCAGGAACATCAGTGGGGGCGGGCATGTAATCAATGATAGCATCCAGCAACTTCTGTACGCCCTTATTCTTATAGGAAGTACCGCAGGTTACCGGCACCATGGTGTTGTTCAGAGTGGATTTACGGATGCAAGCCTTGATCTCTGCTTCGGTCAGTTCCTGACCGTCCAGGTACTTCTCAAACAAAGCATCATCCTGCTCCGCCACATGCTCCAACATCTCAGTGTGGTATTTCTCGGCCAGCTCCTTCATATCCTCCGGAATCTCTTCCTCACGGATATCATTGCCCAGATCATCATAATACATATAGGCTTTCATTTCCACCAGGTCGATGATGCCCTTAAAGGTATCCTCAGCACCGATGGGGAGCTGGATCGGAACGGCATTACATTTCAGACGGTCTTTCATCATCTGAACTACACGATAGAAATCGGCGCCCATGATGTCCATCTTATTGACGTAAGCCATACGCGGAACTTGATATTTATCAGCCTGACGCCAAACGGTCTCAGACTGAGGCTCAACACCGCCCTTCGCGCACAGTACGGTAACAGAACCGTCCAGAACACGCAAGGAACGCTCTACCTCTACGGTAAAGTCCACGTGGCCGGGGGTGTCGATGATATTAATTCTGTGTTTTTTCCAGAAACAGGTCGTAGCGGCGGAGGTAATGGTAATACCTCTCTCCTGCTCCTGTGCCATCCAGTCCATGGTGGCAGAGCCGTCATGGGTTTCACCAATCTTGTGATTGATGCCGGTGTAGTACAGGATACGCTCTGTTGTGGTGGTTTTACCGGCATCAATATGAGCCATGATACCGATATTGCGGGTTAACTCAAGTGAAACCTGCCTTGGCATAAAGTGGGTCCTCCTTAAAATATGGGATGGTTATGCTACAAACAAGTTTGAGCATACCTTCCCGCTGTCTTGCTTGCGGCTCATAAGAATGCCACAAGGAACCGGAAGCTTTGTCCAAGTTCCATGCGGCTGTCTCTCAACTAGTTTGTAGATACAGGTGAAAACGACCAGTCCGGCCTTACCATCTGTAATGTGCAAACGCTCTGTTGGCTTCTGCCATCTTGTGAGTATCCTCACGCTTCTTGGCAGCACCGCCGGCACCATTGACAGCATCCAGGATTTCTCCGGCAAGTCTTTCCTTCATGGTCTTTTCAGAACGCAATCTGGAGTAATTGGTCAGCCATCTGAGACCCAAAGTCTCTCTTCTTTCCGGCCGAACCTCCATGGGCACCTGATAGGTAGCACCACCGACACGGCGGGCCTTTACCTCCAGCTGCGGCATGATATTCTCCATTGCCTGCTCAAATACTTCGAGCGGCTCTTTACCAGTCTTATCACGGATGATATCAAACGCGCCGTAGACGATCTTCTGGGACACGCCCTTCTTGCCGTCCAACATGACGCTGTTGATCAGACGGGTAACTTTCTTGGAATTGTACATAGGATCTGGCAAAACATCACGTTTTGCAATGTTACCTCTTCTTGGCACTTCGCTTCCCTCCTTCATAGGTATGATATCATAGGTACTCGAAAGCGACAAACTCCCGCTGGCCAACACAGAGGCATATTATCTATATATAATATACCGCTGCATTGTGTTTGCAGTGGTTCAGGCGCAAAACCTGAATCCTACACTTTTACGCAGAACATAAAAGCGATGCAGCCGTCCGGTTTCTGTCAAATTCTTATTTCTTTGCGGCGCCCGCCTTGGGACGCTTTGCACCGTACTTGGAACGGGCCTGCATACGTTTGGCAACGCCCTGAGCATCCAAAGTACCGCGGATGATGTGATAACGAACACCAGGTACGTCCTTAACACGTCCGCCACGGATCAGCACCACGCTATGCTCCTGCAGGTTATGACCTACACCGGGAATATAGGAAGTAACTTCGATCCCATTGGAAAGCCTTACTCTGGCAATTTTACGCAGAGCAGAGTTCGGTTTCTTCGGGGTAGCTGTTTTTACAGCGGTGCAAACACCACGCTTTTGAGGGGAGCTTTGCTCAATGGCAACACGCTTCTTGGAGTTCCATCCTCTCAACAGAGCCGGGGTCTTCGCCTTCTTCTCGGTGACCTCTCTGCCTTTGCGAACCAGTTGGTTAAAGGTTGGCAATATGACACCTCCTCACTGAAATTTTATCTATGTTCACAGGCGTAACGCCTGATCCCACCAAAAAAGATTTATCCAAAACGACCAGAAAAACAGGCCGGTATACAAGGATTTCACGCAAATGGACAAGAAATCCATCTGCGTGAAACAACCTTTTCACAATTTATTATAATAACACTAGATAGCGTTATTTGTCAAGCTATTTGTATCAACAGCTTCTTCAATGGTGACGTCGCTGTATCGGTGCATACCGGTGCCAGCCGGTACCAGTTTACCAATGATAACATTCTCCTTGAGGCCCATCAGCGGGTCAACCTTGCCCTTGATAGCGGCTTCTGTGAGCACCTTGGTGGTCTCCTGGAAGGACGCTGCGGACAGGAAGGAATCAGTTGCCAAAGAAGCCTTGGTGATACCCAGCAGGACCGGAATGCAGGTGGCTTCCCGCAATTCTGTTTCTCCATTGGCGATACGCTCCCGGATCTTCTCGTTTTCGGTTTCAAAATCCACCTTTTCCACCAGGGAGCTGGGCAGCAGCTTGGTATCCCCGGCATCTTCCACGCGGACCTTCTTCATCATCTGCCGCACGATAACTTCGATGTGTTTATCGTTGATATCTACACCCTGCATCCGGTATACGCGCTGTACTTCCTGAATCAGGTAATTCTGCACGGCGTCGGTGCCCTTGATAGCCAGTACGTCATGGGGATTGACGGAACCTTCCGTAATCATATCGCCGGCCTCAATGATTTGGCCCTCTTCCACACGGACACGGGAGCCAAAGGGAATCAGATAGGATTTCTCCTCGCCGGTCTCTTTATTATAGATCACCGCATGGCGGTTTTTCTTGATCTCCTCAAAGCGTACCTGGCCGCCGATTTCACTGATGATAGCCAGATGCTTGGGCTTACGGCCTTCAAACAATTCCTCAACACGCGGCAAACCTTGGGTGATATCTTCCGCACTGGCGACGCCGCCGGTGTGGAACGTTCTCATGGTCAACTGGGTACCGGGTTCACCGATAGACTGGGCGGCGATGATACCGACCGCCTCGCCCACGGTAACCGGCATACCGTTGGCCAGATTGGAACCGTAGCACTTCTTGCAGACGCCATGCTTGGCGCGGCAGTTGAGGATAGAACGGATCTCGATCTTCTCCGTGCCCGCACCTACAATGATGTCCGCGTCGTGGTCGTCCATCATCTTATCCTTGGATACCAGCACTTCCCCAGTGGCCGGGTCTACAAAATCCTTCACCAGGTAACGGCCGATGAGGCGTTCATGCAGGCTTTCGATGGATTCCTTGCCATCCCGGATATCGAAGATCTCCAGGCCGTGCTGGGCCCCGCAATCCTCTTCCCGGATGATGACATCCTGGGAAACGTCTACCAGACGACGGGTCAGGTAACCGGAGTCCGCTGTACGCAGAGCGGTATCCGCCAAACCTTTCCGGGCGCCACGGGAAGAAATAAAGTATTCCAAAATGTTCAGGCCTTCGCGGTAGTTGGCGCGAATGGGAATTTCAATAACCGTACCGGAGGTATTGGCGATCAGACCGCGCATACCCGCCAGCTGACGGATCTGGCTCATGGAACCACGGGCGCCGGAATCCGCCATCATGAAAATGGGGTTATATTGATCCAATCCCTTTTGCAGGGCGTCGGTAACGTCATTGGTGGCCTTTTCCCAGATCTTCAGTACCGCACCTTTTCTTTCCTGCTCGGAAATCAGACCGCGTCTAAACTGCTTGCTGATCTTATCCACCTGCTGTTCCGCGGCGGCGATGATCTCTTTCTTTTGCGGCGGAATCGTGGCGTCGCAAACAGCGACGGTGATAGCGCCCTTGGTGGAATATTTAAAGCCCTGGGCCTTGATGTTGTCCAGTACTTCAGAAGTCTTCGCTGTACCGTGCACTTTAATGCAGCGGTCGATAATCTTGCCCAGCTGTTTCTTGCCTACCAGGAACTCAATCTCCAGACGGAACAGGTTATCGGGGTCGGAACGATCCACAAATCCCAGATTCTGCGGGATCGGCTGGTTAAAGATAATACGGCCAACGGTAGTGTCGATGATCTTAGATACGGTCTCATCACCAATTTGCAGCGTACGGCGCACCTTGATCTTAGAATGCAGGCTTACCACTTTGGCATCGTAAGCCATCAAAGCTTCCTCAAAGTCACGGAACACTTTTCCTTCGCCGGGCTCCCCGTCCTTTGTGAGGGTCAGGTAGTAGGAGCCCAAAACCATATCCTGTGTAGGAACGGTAACCGGGCGCCCGTCGGAAGGCTTCAACAGGTTACCAGCGGCCAGCATCAGGAAACGGGCTTCCGCCTGGGCTTCCGCGGACAAGGGGACGTGCACCGCCATCTGGTCGCCGTCAAAGTCGGCGTTATAAGCGGTACAGGCCAGCGGATGCAATTTCAGGGCGCGGCCTTCTACCAATACCGGTTCAAACGCCTGGATACCCAGTCTATGCAGGGTAGGCGCGCGGTTGAGCAGAACCGGATGGCCTTTGATCACGATTTCCAGAGCGTCCCAAACCTCGGGCTTGGCACGTTCCACCGCTTTCCTGGCGGCTTTGATGTTTCCGGCGGCTCCGGTCTCCACCAGACGTTTCATGACAAAGGGCTTAAACAGCTCCAGCGCCATCTCTTTGGGCAAACCGCACTGGTACATTTTCAGTTCCGGGCCAACCACGATAACGGAACGGCCGGAATAGTCCACGCGTTTTCCCAGCAGGTTCTGGCGGAAACGTCCCTGTTTACCTTTAAGCATATCGGATAGGGATTTCAGCGGGCGATTGTTGGGGCCGGTCACCGGACGGCCGCGCCTGCCGTTGTCGATCAAGGCGTCAACCGCCTCTTGCAGCATACGCTTCTCGTTGCGCACGATGATATCAGGGGCGCCTAGCTCCAGCAGGCGTTTCAAACGGTTATTGCGGTTGATCACACGGCGGTACAAATCGTTGAGGTCGGAGGTCGCAAAACGGCCGCCGTCCAGCTGTACCATGGGACGGATATCCGGCGGGATCACCGGGACAACATCCAGGATCATCCACTCCGGACGGTTGCCGGAAATCCGGAACGCCTCTACTACTTCCAAACGCTTCAGGATACGGACACGCTTCTGTCCGGAAGCGGTGGCCAGCTCATCCTTGAGTTCCTTGGACAACTGGTCGAGGTCGATATCCTCCAAAAGCTTTTTGATGGCTTCGGCGCCCATGCTGGCCTCAAAGTCGTCCTCATATTTTTCCCGCATATCGCGGTATTCCTTTTCTGTCAGGAACTGCATTTTGGTCAGCTCCCGGGCGGAACCCGGGTCGGTGACAATATACATGGCAAAATACAGAACCTTTTCCAGCATACGGGGGGAGATATCCAGAATCAGGCCCATCCGGGAGGGGATGCCCTTAAAATACCAGATATGGGAAACCGGAGCAGCCAGTTCAATATGGCCCATGCGTTCCCTACGCACCTTGGAACGGGTCACTTCTACGCCGCAGCGGTCGCAGATTTTCCCTTTGTAACGGATTCTCTTATACTTTCCGCAGTGACATTCCCAGTCTTTCTGCGGTCCAAAAATACGCTCGCAAAACAGGCCGTCGCGTTCCGGCTTCAGGGTACGGTAATTGATCGTTTCCGGCTTTTTTACCTCGCCATGGGACCATTCTCTGATCTTGTCCGGAGAGGCAAGTCCGATTTTAATTGATTCAAATACGTTAAACTCCATAGTTCAGCCCCCTCCTGTTAATCCAACTCTTCATTTGCTAGTGAATCAAAGTCCAGTTCTTCGTCGCTGGGTTCTTCCTCAAAGAAACTGGCTTCGTCAAACATATTATTGTCGTCCGGGTCGTCTTCCAGCGAGAAACCGTCCATGCTGGTCATGACTTCCGGTTCCTCCAGATTAGCGTCGTCCACCGCGGTGAGACCCATATCGTCGTCATCGTCAAAGTTCTGCTTGAGGTCGATTTCCTCGTCATCCTGATTGAGCACTTTGACATCCAATCCCAAAGACTGCAATTCCTTAATCAGAACCTTAAAGGATTCCGGAATACCCGGCTTGGGAATATTCTGGCCCTTCACAATGGCCTCGTAAGTCTTCACACGGCCCACCACGTCGTCCGACTTCACGGTCAGAATCTCCTGCAGGGTATAAGCGGCACCGTAAGCTTCCAGCGCCCAAACTTCCATTTCCCCGAAACGCTGACCGCCGAACTGGGCTTTACCACCCAGAGGCTGCTGGGTTACCAGAGAGTAAGGACCGGTAGAACGGGCGTGGATCTTATCGTCTACCAGGTGATGCAGCTTGAGGTAATACATATATCCCACGGTGACAGGATTATCAAAGTATTCGCCGGTACGACCATCTTTCAGGATGGTCTTGCCATCCTCCCGGTATCCGGCCATCTTAAAGCATTCCACGATATCGTCTTCATGGGCGCCGTCGAAAACAGGAGTCATGATCTTCCAGCCCAAAGCTTTGGCGGCGTATCCCAGATGCACTTCCAGCACCTGGCCGATGTTCATACGGGAAGGCACGCCCAAGGGGTTCAAAACGATATCCAGCGGAGTGCCGTCCGGCAGGAAGGGCATATCCTCCTGAGGCAGAATACGGGATACAACACCCTTGTTACCATGGCGGCCCGCCATCTTATCGCCCACAGAAATCTTTCTCTTCTGGGCCAGATAGCAGCGTACCACCTTGTTGACGCCAGGCTGCAACTCATCGTTGCCGTTTTCACGGGTAAACACTTTGACGTCCACCACGATACCGGATTCGCCGTGAGGCACACGCAGGGAGGTATCTCTTACCTCACGGGCCTTTTCACCGAAGATAGCGCGCAGCAGGCGTTCTTCCGCGGTCAGCTCGGTTTCGCCCTTGGGGGTGACCTTGCCCACCAGGATATCGCCGGCGTGTACTTCCGCACCCACGTGGATGATACCGTTTTCGTCCAGATCCTTGAGCAGATCTTCGTTGACGTTGGGGATATCCCGGGTGATCTCTTCCGGCCCTAATTTGGTATCGCGGGCTTCGGTTTCATATTCTTCAATGTGGATGGATGTATAAACATCGTCACGCACAATTTTTTCATTGATCAGGACAGCGTCCTCGTAGTTATAACCTTCCCAGGTCATAAAGCCGATCAGGGCATTTTTACCCAGAGAGATCTCACCATTGCAGGTCGCAGGACCGTCGGCCAGAACCGCATGTTTCTCCACATGCTGCCCTACGGACACCACCGGCACCTGATTGATGCAAGTTCCCTGGTTGGAACGCATAAACTTGGTAATGGGATAGGAAACCGTTTCCCCAGTGTTGTCATGTTTGAGCTTCACCAGATCGGCACTAACGCTGACCACAGTACCCGCCTCTTTGGACAGAACACATACGCCGGAGTCCACACCCGCCTTGTATTCCATACCAGTTCCCACAATGGGGGCCTCGGTCTTGAGCAACGGCACAGCCTGCCGCTGCATGTTGGAACCCATCAGAGCACGGTTGGCGTCGTCGTTCTCCAGGAAGGGGATCATGGAGGTAGCCACGGAAACTACCATCCGGGGGGATACGTCCATAAAGTCAGCACGGCTGGCCTCCACTTCCACGAACTCGTCGCGGAAACGGCCGTTTACCTTGGCATGAACGAAACGTCCATTCTCGTCCAAGGGTTCGTTGGCCTGGGCCACAATGAAATCGTCTTCCTGGTCGGCGGTCATGTAGTGCACTTCTTTGGTCACGATACCGGTCTCTTTGTCGATCTTGCGGAAAGGCGCCTCGATAAAGCCATATTCATTGATCCGGGCGAAAGTCGCCAGATAGGAAATCAGACCGATGTTAGGACCTTCTGGGGTTTCAATAGGACACATGCGCCCATAGTGGCTGTAGTGTACGTCACGCACCTCAAATCCGGCGCGGTCACGGGACAGACCGCCGGGACCCAAAGCGGAAAGACGCCGCTTGTGGGTCAATTCCGCCAGAGGATTGGTTTGATCCATGAATTGGGACAGCGGGGAGGAACCAAAAAATTCCTTGATCGCCGCCACTACGGGGCGGATATTAATGAGGGTATGGGGAGTGAGCACTTCCAGATCCTGAGCTTGCAGGGTCATGCGTTCCCGGATAACACGCTCCAAGCGGGAGAAACCAATACGGAACTGATTTTGCAGCAGCTCGCCCACGCAGCGGATCCGGCGGTTGCCCAGATGATCGATATCGTCGGTGGTACCCACGCCGCAGGCCAGGCAGTTCATATAGTTGATAGACGCAAAGATATCGTCTACGATGATGTGTTTCGGAATCAGCTCATCCATACGCAGGCGGATGGCTTCCTTGATCTCCTCATCGGTAGAACAGGTATCCAGAATTTCGCACAATACGCTGAAGCGTACTCGCTCTTTGATCTCGCATTCCTCATGCGCGTCAAAGTTCAGGAATTTATTGATCTCTACCATACCGTTGGAAATCACTTTGACCGGTTTTTCCATGTTTTCTACCGTGACGTAGGCCACAGAAACGCCGGCGTCCTCGATTTCCATCGCCTTATCCCGGGAAAGCACTTCCCCGGCCTCCGCCATCAGCTCCCCGGTGAGGGGGTTGGCGATAGGCTCCGCCAGCTGACAGCCGGCTAAACGGTTGGAAATACCGAGTTTTTTATTGTATTTATAACGTCCGACACGGGACAGGTCGTACCGTCTCGCATCAAAGAACAGCGCGTTGATATGGGACTGGGAGCTCTCCACTGTGGGAGGCTCACTGGGGCGCAGCTTGCGGTATACTTCCAACAACGCCTCCTCGGTGTTCTTGCACGGATCTTTTTCGATCGTGGCACGAATCCGGTCGTCGTCGCCAAAATAATCCAGCAGTTCCTCATCCGTACCTAATCCCAAAGCGCGGATAAAGCAGGTGATCGGGATTTTACGGTTTTTATCGATACGGACATAGAAAACATCGTTGGCGTCGTTTTCATATTCCAGCCAGGCGCCGCGGTTGGGGATGACGGTAGAGCTGAACAGCTGCTTACCGGTCTTGTCATACTCCATCTTATAATAGACGCCCGGGGAACGGACCAACTGGGAAACAATGACGCGCTCCGCGCCGTTAATGACAAAGGTACCGCTGTCTGTCATCAAGGGGAAATCCCCCATAAAGACTTCGGATTCCTTAATCTCGCCGCTCTCCTTGTTGAGCAGACGGGCCGTTACACGAAGGGCCGCGGAGTAAGTGGCGTCCCGCTCCTTGCACTCCGCCACGCTGTAATTTGGCTTGTCAATATCCAGCTTGTAATTTACAAAGTCCAGTACAAGGTTGCCGGTGTAATCTGTAATTCCCGAAACATCTTTAAAGACTTCCCGAAGGCCTTCATCCAAAAACCATTGATAGGAATTCTTCTGCACTTCGATGAGGTTGGGCATTTCCAAAACTTCATCGATATGGGCAAAACTCATTCTGTCGACGTTCTCTCCCAAATGCACCGGTTTGACGTTCACCATAGGCTCAATCACTCCATTCATCTATTTGCCGCGGTTACGGCCGTCCAAAGCGAAAAACGACTTCTGAAACGCTCACAGTTTTCACATCATAAAAAAGTTTTCCATACCCTTGCTTTTTTAGTAAAATAATGGTATTATGAATACCGGACAGGGTATATGTTTCCATTATGATGCAGTATATTATTTTATTACAAAAATTTCAAATTGTCAAGTTCTAAGTGATTTTTTATACAGCAAATAAACCGCAGATGTTTTTCATCTGCGGTTTTTTTACTTTTTCTTCAATATTGAGGAAAATTTTTCTTTTCAACAGCTTTTTCCTCTCTGTTTCCAAAAATCCGGGAAAACAGTGATTCCCTATCAAAAATCATAACATCGTTTCCCAGAAAAATCTTTGCCTCAATCAGAGGAAATTTTCCCATCATGGGTAATCGGTTCTTCCTTTGGGCAGACGCATTTCTCCCTTTCCTCCTGGGCAAAGGTCACCTGGTCCAGAAGGCTGCGCACCTGGGCGGAAATATCCTCGTATACCTTATGGAACCGGCAGGCAGTGTGGCAGCAGGTATAGTCCTCCGTCAAACAGCGGTTGATGACATAAGGGCCTTCCACCGCCTCAATCACCTGCCGCAGGGTGATGTCCCCCGGCTCCCGTGCCAGCGTGTATCCGCCTTTGGCACCTTTAAAAGACTTCACCAGCTGTTCCGCTACCAATTTCCTCAAAATTTTCAGAGCAAATCTCAGCGGCACCTTGGTATCCTCCGAGAGACTGTGAGCGTCCATCCGCTCTCCCTTTTCCGCTAACCGTTCTACTATCCGTACCGCGTAATCCGCTTCCAACGTCATATGCATCGCGCCGCCTCCTTCCATAAGGGATGTCTGCCCTTACCGGGCCAACGGTCCCTTTTCTTTGTTATGTAGCACGGGAAGTTTCCCCGTCTTTTTTGTTTTTATCTAGTTCTAGTTAAGGATTAATCCAGGAAATCCTTCAGTTTCTTGCTGCGGCTGGGATGGCGCAGCTTACGCAGGGCTTTGGCCTCAATCTGGCGGATACGTTCACGGGTAACGTTAAACTCCTTACCCACCTCTTCCAGCGTACGGGAACGTCCGTCTTCCAAACCAAACCGCAAACGCAGCACCTTCTCCTCCCGCGGGGTCAAGGTATCCAGCACCTCCGCCAACTGCTCTTTGAGCAGGGTATGGGAAGCGGCGTCCGCCGGGGCGGGCGCGTCGTCGTCCTGGATGAAGTCGCCCAGATGGCTGTCCTCCTCCTCGCCGATAGGGGTTTCCAGGGAAACCGGTTCCTGGGCCACCCGCATAATCTCCCGGACCTTATCCACCGGCATATCCAGCTCTGCGGAAATATCGTCCGGGGAAGGTTCGTGGCCGTTGGTATGCAGCAGCTGACTGGAAACCTTTTTTACCTTGTTGATGGTCTCCACCATATGGACCGGGATCCGGATGGTCCGGGCCTGGTCCGCGATGGCACGGGTGATGGCCTGGCGGATCCACCAGGTGGCGTAGGTGGAAAATTTAAATCCTTTGGTATAGTCGAATTTTTCCACCGCCTTGATCAACCCCAAGTTCCCTTCCTGGATCAGGTCCAGAAACTGCATGCCCCTTCCCAAATAACGCTTGGCGATGCTGACCACCAAACGGAGATTGGCTTCCGACAAACGCTTTTTGGCCTTTTCATCCCCTTCGGTGATGCGGATGGCCAGGTCGATTTCCTCTTCCGGCGTGAGCAGCGGGACGCGGCCGATTTCCTTTAAATAAACTTTCACGGGATCGTCAATGGCAACGCCTTCCGCTGCCGGCGCTTCCTCCGCGGAATCCGATCCATTGAAGCTGATATCGTCCAGAGGGATATCCTCAAAATCCTCTACAATCTCTACGCCCAATGTCTCCAGGGAATCGTAGAATTTTTCGATCTGTTCCGGTTCAAAGTCCAGTTCCCCAATAGCGTCCAAAATCTCTTTGGTGCTCAAATGTCCCTTTGCTTTCCCCTGTTCCATCAATTCCTTAATGACGGTTTTCTTATCCGGTGTTGCTGGCGCTGCCATAGTAACTCCCCCTATTTCTTGAGCTCTTTGAGTGTTTCCAAATATTTATTGATATCCTCCATGCCCGCGGACGGAACATCCGCCGCTGTGAGGCTTTCCTTCTCCAATCGGATCACCCGGATGTATTCCCGGGCCGATTCCCAGGTATCACCGGCCGGAGGGGCCGACGCCAAGATTTGGGTAATCCGGCCCATCTCCTCCATGGAAAAATCCTGGGATAAATCCATCAGGTCCGCCGGCCGCCCTTCCTGAATACGCCCCAGTATCAATTGATAAACCCGCCGGTTAAAATCTGTCACCATAGCGTCTGGAGGCATCTGTTCTTTGATATTCTTTGCCATATCCGGGTTATTTATCACATAGGCGATCAACGCCTCTTCCGCATGGGCCGCCCGGAGATGTCCTGCACGCTGCGGATTCACGTGATCCCGCTGAGCCGATACGCTCTGCTGGATCTCCCGCACCTGTTTGGTCTGCGCGGAACGCATCCGCTTGCGCAGAAGCTTGTCCACCTGCTGCATCACAGCGCTCTTCTGGATCCCTACCTCTTCGCTGAGGCGTCCTGCGTAGATCTCCTGTTCCATCCGGCTGTCCAAGGTAGACAAAACGGACACGGCACCGTTTAAATAGGAAATCTTTCCTTCCGCTGTGCTCAAATCGCAGCCGGATTTTACTTTTTGCAGACGGTATTCCACATCATTTCCTGTAGCATCTAACAGCTGTTTAAACCGTGCGGGCCCTTGTTCCCCAAAAGAACGGATATACTCGTCCGGGTCCTTGCTCCCTGGGACGGAAAGAACACGGACTGTCAGCCCGGCGTCCCTGAGCATCGGGATCGCCCGATCAGCTGCCTTCTGCCCAGCGGCATCGGAATCGTAAGACACAATGACCTCTTTGGTATACCGGGCCATCAGGCGGGCATGGTCTACGGCAAGAGCCGTACCCAGCGTAGCCACCGCATTGGTAAAGCCGGCCTGGTGCAGCGCGATGACATCCATATAGCCTTCCACCAGGATCAGGCGCTGTTCCCCGCTGTTTTTGGCAAAGTTCAGCGCAAACAGCTGATTGCTTTTGCGGAACACCACGGTATCCGAAGTGTTCAAATATTTTGGCTTGCCGTCACCCATGACGCGCCCGCCGAACGCGATGACATTCCCCCGCAGGTCAATGATTGGGAACATCACCCGGTCCACAAACCGGTCTACAGCATTTCCCCGCCGTCCGGCAAACGCCAGGTTGGCCGTCACCAGTTCCTCGTCCCGGAACCCTTTTCCGCGCAGGGCGTCCACCAGGGCGAACCGGCCGGGCGGCGCATAGCCCAGGCCAAAATGCTTGATGGTGGATTCCTTCAATCCCCGTCCTCTCAGGTACGCCAGGGCCTGCATTCCCTGCGGGCTGTATAGCATCCGGTGGAAAAAGCGGGCCGCCTCCCGGTTGGCCTCAAAAATACGGGCACGTATCCGGGCGGTCTTATCATCCACCCCTTCCATGGGGACGGTCATGCCCGCCCGCTGGGCCAGCAGGCGGACCGCATCCAAATAATCTAAATTCTCAATGCGCCGGATAAACGTGATGACATCCCCGCCGGCCCCGCAGCCAAAACAGTGAAAATACGCATTTTCCACATTGACATGAAAAGAGGGGGTTTTCTCCCCGTGAAACGGGCACAGCCCCACCATATTGCGCCCTGTCCGCTTTAAATTCACATAGCTGGAAATCACATCCACAATATCGCTTCTTGCTTTTAATTCCTGAATAAAGCTGTCTGGCAAAGCCATTGTGTACCCCCTCCTTCCATTTCTGATTTTATCCCCAACAGAGGGATTTTCAATTTTATCAGCTTCTCCATGCCTTGGGAACAAAAATCTCCTCAAACAATCCAATGGCATAGTGATCGGTCATTCCAGCGATATAATCGCACACCGCCCGGGGGAGATCCTCTTCCTGCGCGATACGCTGCATTTCCTGCGGCATTTTTTCAGGATGCTCCCAAAAATAACCATATAACCCTTCAATCAGGCCGGGAACCTTTTTTTCCTCCTGTTTCGCAAAAGGGCTGCGGTAAACCGTCTCATACATAAACGCATGCAAATCCTGGAAAACCCGCTGGATCTCCGGGGCCATCTGCAGCCTTCCCTCCCGGCTATTTTCCACTAAGGAGGAAACCAGCGTGTGAATCCGTACGCTGCGGCGGCCGCCCAGCAGTCGAACCGCTTCCTCCGGGATCTGCTCCTGCCGCAGCACCCCCGCCCGCAAAGCGTCATCTATGTCATGATTGATATAGGCGATGCGGTCTGCAACCCGCACGATGCGCCCTTCTACCGTCTGGGCTTCTTCCCCGCTGGTGTGGCAACGGATGCCGTTGCGCACTTCCCAGGTCAAGTTTAAACCTCTGCCTTCCTTTTCCAGGCACTCCACCACCCGTACGCTCTGCTCGTTGTGCTCAAAGCCATAGGGGCAGATTTCCCGCAATGCCCGCTCTCCCGCATGTCCAAAAGGGGTATGTCCCAAATCATGACCCAAGGCGATGGCTTCCGTCAGATCCTCATTGACCCGCAGAGCCCTGGCCACTGTCCGGGCGATCTGGGTGACTTCCAGCGTATGGGTCAGGCGGGTCCGGTAATGGTCCCCTTCCGGGGCCAGGAACACCTGTGTCTTCTGTTTTAGCCGGCGGAACGCTTTGCAATGGATGATGCGGTCCCGGTCGCGCTGGTAACAAGTGCGCAGGGCACACTCCTCTTCCGGCTCCTGCCTTCCTCTGGTAAATTGGGAAAAAGAGGCATATGGGGCTAGGGTATCCCTTTCTATCTCTTGGGTTCGCTCCCGGACCGTCATGATACGCTGCCCCCCATTTTTTCTCTGCCAAACAGAAAAAAATTACTGTCTTTTATTTTATACGACGGAAAAAGAATAATTCCTTCTTTTCTTAGAAAAAAAGTTGATAAAAAGCGAAATCCAGCTGTATATACAAACTTCGCCTCATTACCAGGAAAACATCTGTGTTTTTTGTTAAACGCGGGACAACGCCACAAAACGTTCCCCGGTGACGTGCGCTTCCACCTGACCGCATGTTGCATCAGCCAGACGGCGGGATAACGCGGGAAGATTTTCTTCCGCCATATAAAAAATAATCTCCACACAGTCGGTGAATTGGGTGTCTTCTATGACGCCGCCACATTCCGGAATCAGGGCGGACACTCTCCCGTACTGATTATAATCACAGAGCAGGCTTGCCGTCTTGCACAGCTGCATCGTGAGTATTGTACCCGCCTGCAAGGCAAGGCTGGCGGCATGGGAATATGCCCGTACCAATCCTCCTGCCCCCAGCAGTACGCCTCCAAAATAACGGGTGACCACCACCGCTGCATCTGTCACACCGCTTTTTTGCAGCACATCCAGTGTGGGCACTCCTGCGGTCCCCTGAGGCTCCCCATCGTCAGAGTATCGCCGGATATTCCCTTCCCGCAGGGAATAGGCATATACATTATGGGTGGCATCCCAGTATTTGCTGCGCATTTCCTCAATAAACGCTATCGCTTCTTCCTCTGTCTTAACCGGCCTTACTGTGCCGATAAACCGGGAACGCCGTTCTACAAATTCCTCAGAAGCAGGGTGTGCAATGGTTTGATAGGCTGTCATCGGAAAACCTCCGTAAAAAATGACAGGCGGCGCAAATATTTGCGCCGCCGTAGAATTCTGATCTGGATTCGGATCTTATTTGTTGTCCTGCATACCGTAACGCTTCTTGAATCTGTCTACACGTCCGCCGGTATCAACGAGCTTTTGCTTGCCGGTGAAAAACGGATGGCATTTGGAGCAAATTTCAACGCGAATATCCTTTTTTGTGGAGCCGGTAGTGATTACATTGCCACATGCACAAGTGATGGTGGTTTCTTCATACTTCGGATGGATATTTTCCTTCATTCTTGTTCACCTCTTTCGCTGAAACCGTAAGATTAACAAATGAATGATACCATATCCCCTGCAAAATTGCAAGGGATATTTCTGCTTTTTTCTCAAAAGTTTTTATAGATGCTTTTCTTCCGAATCATTTCCATGATTATTAGGATTATATTTCTATTTCATATAGTTCTTCCTGAAGTGTCCTGCCGTCCGGCGTAGAAACTTCTCGGCATCTGCCCACCAACTTTCCTCCGTAAAAAAGAGGGATCTTTTTGCTGGGGATATTCCTTCTGTCAACTGGATAACGCAGCTTTTTCTTTCCCAGCGCGGCGGCATGCCTGATCAGGCCGCCAATCGCTTCCCTGCCGTAATGGTTGCCATGGGAATCCATTTTTGTCCAAATCCCCAGCTCCGAAATGGTCTGGTCCATATGGTGCAGGCCGGCCAAACCAATAAACTCGCCGGTTTCTTTCTTGGTAATTGCATATACATAGTCTGTCTTTTGGCTTTGCTGATCCATAAATCTATGAATGACTCCTTCTGCTTCCCGGTTGTCTTTTAAAACACCAGGAAACATATATACAATCACCTTTTCATTAAAATGTTGATATACTTCCCCTGTATGCTGTTCAGATACCGGGACAAGAAGCAGCCTCTCCGTTTCTATCTGCATGAAGCCAGCCCTCTTTCCTTTCCACAAACTTTCTCAGCCGCCTTTTATAAAGAAAGGAGAACTGTTTGGATACCTTTCTCACGGTTTCTTGAGTGGAATGACCATGTTCCAGGTATGGGTAGAGGAATAGGGTTCTGTCCCATTTCCTGTAGCTAAATAAAGGTGAGTAGGCCTGCCGTCCTGCAACAACAAAAAAGGGCGTTCCAGGTTGCACTGGGTCGTTATGCTTCCGTCATCCCATGTTACAGTCCTGCTGTAAGCTTTTGGGGAATCTGCGAATTGCCAGTGAATACAGTCCCGGCTTTCCCCATAAATACCCGCGCCCCATTCGCCGCAAATCCCACCGCTTCCATTTTTAAAGTCATCCTTGATCAAAAGACGGAACTTCTCATCTTCATACCACAGATAGGGATCTTCCAAATGAAAATCCGGATTATCAAACGAAAAAATGGGGACATCGCTGAGACGGCGAAACGGCCCTTCCGGACTTTGCGCCACAGCTACCCCGATTTGCAGTGGACCGCCCGCATAGCTTCTGGATTTATAAAGCATATAGGTTTTCCCGTCGGGCAAAATAGCAACCGCAGGATTTGACGTAACCGTACAATCCCAGTGGGAACAGTCCCTTGGTTCCAACAGCGGGGTGTCCCTTCTTTTCCACGGTCCATAGACAGAATGGGATACCGCCAGCCCAATCCGTTTTTTATTCCAGACCTCAATCGCTCTCTCTGGGGAAATATCGCGCTCGCTTTGTGGGATTTCTCCCCCGTAAGTAGTTCCCATATAATAAAGGTAATAAGTCCCATTCCAATAGCGAATATAAGGGTTGTGCGTATTCATCCCATCAAAGTATTTCCTATCCCTTCGCGGTAGCACGGTCTCCTGCATGGAAAACGGGCCTTCCGGCGCATCACTGCACGCCCGGACAACCTGGGACTGGAACAGCCACTGCCAGCCAAATCCCAGTTTCCTTTCCCAACAAGAGGCAAACATGTGAAAACGGCCGTCTTCCCCTTTTATCACACTGCCGCACCAGATCATAAAATCCTTTTCGTTAAATCCTCCATTCTTTTTCGCTGGGAGAATCCTTTCTGCTATCCTGTTTCGTATCATCTCTCTTCTCCCCACCCTTTTTGTTATCCTATCATATATGCGTAGTATTCTTCCAGGCACATATTTAGTGTCCGCATCTTTTTGGCATGTTCTTCCCCTACATACCGGAATTGGGCAGGGTCAAAATCATGGTCTGTTTTTTTCTCCATGGCTTCCGGATAGCGAAGGACAAAACCATATTCCACACAATGGGACACAAGCCATTTATAGGCTCCGCTGGCTGCAAAATCAGTGGTTTCTTCTGTAGAAAAACTAACATTTAATCCGGTTTGGTACTCGTTGCTCCCTGCGGGCGGCACCGTCTTTTCCGCTTCATTTTCCGCCTTTACTTTGGTATACCCCTTTTCTGTCATCAAACGGTTTACTTCTGTATCATATAATTGCTGCTGTTGGGAAGCGTCTATGTATCCCTGTGTTATATGCAGGGTATATCCTGCAGACTGTGCGTCCTGTATCATCTTAGTCAAACTAGGCACAATGACAGTGTCACATGGTACACCATCATACTCAGCGAGGTCAACTTTGTAATCTCGCGGCAAGGGATTGTTTAACCCTACCGGACGGAGCAGATGCTGATCTTTTTCTTTTATCACAGCGCTATCCTCTTCCAGCAAAGAAGATGGCGGTTCATAATCGCTGGCTGTTGGATATACAGGAGGGTTGAGCTTGACAAATTCCTGATAAGCGATCCAGACCCCTCCCGCCAAAATGATCACCATCAGGATTGGGATCATAATCATCATACCTTTTAGTCCCTTGACCCGGTCCTGCCTGCGCACGCTCCTGTCAGACCGGATGGCTTTTTCCTTTTTGTTGATCCCTTTCAGGGAAATATATAAATCTGCCGCGTCTTTTTCCTTTTCCCAGACGCCCAAACGGAACTTTTTATGCTGTTTTGGGGGCTTTTTGAGCAAAGCCATATGTTCTCATCCTCCCAAGTAATCGTAAAAATCCTTTGTATTTGTGATCTTATTGTATAATGAAACTATTTTATTTTCAAGTTAAATAAAGTTTCCATATAGTTAGCTAATTTCTCTGTTTTCCTGTTTTCAAAACACTTCATTTAGTGTATCATATATGGTGGGAAAATTTTTAAAAACCTAAAGGTCGAATGGAGTGCTGAACTATGAGAAAAACAAAAATCATATGTACCCTGGGCCCTGCAACTGACAATGACGAGATCTTGCGGCAGTTGATGCTAAATGGAATGGATGTCGCTCGTATCAATATGTCCCATCAGGACCATAAAATTCACAAAAAACGTATCGATGCTGTTAAGAAATTGCGGGAAGAACTGGGGCTTCCAGTAGCTCTGCTGCTGGATACCAAAGGTCCGGAAATCCGTACCGGCAGCTTCAACACGCCGAAAATCCATCTGGAAAAAGGTCAGACTTTTACCTTGACCACAGAAGATGTGATAGGCGATGAAACAATCTCCAGTGTCTCCTTTAAGGGACTGCCTCACGATGTTACCCGCGGTTCCCGCATCCTGATCGACGATGGCCTGATTGAGTTGCGCGTCATGGAATGCACTGATACCACAATCGTATGCACTGTGGTAAACGGCGGTTTTGTCTCTTCCCATAAGAGCATCAACGTCCCCGGCGTGCACCTCTCCCTTCCGTTTGTCAGTGAAAAGGACAAGTCCGACCTACAGTTCGCAGTAGAACAGGGGTTTGATTTTATTGCCGCTTCCTTTACCCGCTCCGCTGAAGATCTGTTACAATTAAAAGCGGAATTAAATAAGTATAACTGCAATAATATCCGCATCATCGCAAAGATTGAAAACGCCGACGGTGTGGAAAACATTGATGATATCATCAATATTGCCGACGGCATCATGGTCGCCAGAGGTGATCTGGGTGTGGAAATCCCGCTGGAGGATATCCCGATTATCCAGAAAAAACTGATTAAGAAAGCTTACAATGCCGGCAAACAGGTGATCACCGCCACGCAGATGCTGGATTCCATGATGAAGAATCCCCGGCCTACCCGGGCGGAATCCACCGACGTTGCAAATGCTATCTATGACGGTACCAGCGCCATCATGCTTTCCGGTGAAACTGCCGCGGGCGATTATCCCATTGAGGCTTTGAAAACCATGGCTGCCATTACCGAGCGCACGGAAGGCGATATCGATTATTTGGGCCGTTTCAAACGCCGTGACATCGAGTCCCTGCCTAACGTCACTTCCGCGATCTCCCACGCTACCTGCACCACCGCTCATGATCTGGGTGCAGTGGCCATTATGACGGTGACAAAATCCGGTAAAACCGCCCGTATGATTTCCAAATATCGTCCCAACTGCCCAATCATCAGCGGTACCACGGATCCCACTGTACTCCGTCAGATGAACCTTTCCTGGGGCGTTATTCCACTGATGATTGAAGAAAAAGACAATACGGACGAGCTGTTCGACCATGTGGTAGATGTCGCCCGTCAAAACAACCTGGTTCACAACGGCGACCTGGTAGTCATCACCGCCGGTATCCCGCTGGGCGTATCCGGTACCACCAATATGTTGAAAGTTCATTTGGTCGGCGACGTACTGGCCTCCGGCACGGGCGTTAATAATCTGACAGTGTGCGGCAACTTATGCGTCTGCCGGAATGAAAAAGATGCCCGTACCAATTTTAAACCTGGTGATATCCTGGTCATTCCACAAACCACCAATAACCTGTTGGATATTATGAAGGACGCTTCCGGTATCGTTACTGAGGCTGCCGGCATCAACTCTCACGCCGCTATCGTTGGTATGGCTTTGGACAAGCCGGTGATTGTCGGCGCGGAAAACGCCACCAAATTGCTGAGAAACGGCACCACCATTACATTGGATGCCCAGAGAGGCATCGTATTCAGCGGTACCAGCAAGAAAAATAAATAAAGATTATTTCTATGTATTTCCCCCAGAGATTGATATCTCTGGGGGTTTTCTTTTTCTCCTATAGATACAAAGAAGAGCTGCCACAAGTCTCCATGCGGCAGCTCTAAAGTTTTAAAAGGTAACCCTTTTATTTTTCTTTCTTTTCCTTCGCCTGGAAAAACTCTAGGAAAGCGCGATACGCCATATAAACGTCGATCTTGGAAACCACTTCAAAGGGGGAATGCATGGAAAGCACCGGGACGCCCAGATCTACCACGTCTACATTCAAGTTGGCGATATATTTGGCCACGGTTCCGCCGCCGCCGCCGTCAACCTTGCCCAGCTCGCCGGATTGCCACATGATGTGGTTGGATTCCAGCAAACGGCGGATTTCTCCCATAAACTCCGCGGAAGCGTCGGAGGTATCGTATTTTCCTCCGTGGCCGGTATACTTTGTGATAACCACGCCGTTATTCAGGAAGCAGCTGTTATTGGTTTCATACATACTGGCGTAGGTAGGGTCAAACGCCGCGTTGACGTCCGCGGAAAGGCACTTAGATTTGGACAGCACATGACGCCCTTCCAGCCCGTCCTGCATGGCCAGATCAGCTATGAAATACCGCAGGAACGAAGAGTTGAGGCCAGTATTGCCATCGCTTCCCACCTCTTCCTTGTCCGCCAACACCGTCACCACCGTATTTTCCGGCACTTTACAGTCCATAGCGGCCATAATCGCCGGATAAGCGCATACGCGGTCGTCATGTCCATATGCGCCGATCATACTGCGGTCAAAACCGATATCCCGCACGGGAAGCGCCGGTACCATCACCAGCTCCGCGGACAGGAAATCACCCTCTACAATGCCGTATTTTTCATGGATCAGTTTCATCAGATTCAGCTTCACCAGCTCCGATCCTTTATCCTCCCGGAAAGGACGGCTGCCGATGAGAATATTCAGGTCCTCCCCAGTGAATCCCTTGGCCATGGTTTTTCCCATCTGCTCACTGGCCAGATGGGGCAACAGGTCCGTTACGCAGAAACAGGGGTCGTCATCCTCCTCCCCTAGGTTGATTTCCACGCTGGTGCCATCCTTACGGATTACCTTTCCGTGAAGGGAGAGAGGAATGGCCGTCCATTGATATTTTTTAATTCCGCCGTAATAGTGGGTTTTAAACATTCCCAGTTCGTTGGCTTCATACAAAGGATTGGGCTTTAAGTCCAGACGAGGGGAATCAATATGTGCCGCAGCGATACGGACGCCGTTTTTGCTGCGGTTTTTACCAATAACCGCTAATAAGAGCGCTTTATTGCGGTTATTGACATACACCTTATCCCCCGGCTTATACTTTTTATGGACATCAAATTCCGTAAAGCCGGCCTTTTTTGCCTGTTTGATCGTATGAGCGACCACTTCCCGCTCTGTTTTACACTTATTCAGGAATTTTTTATACGGTTCGCAAAATTCGTCTGCTTCCTTTACTTTATCCTCGTCCAATTGATATATCCCATGTTTCCGAGTCATCATCAGCTGCTCCTTTAGCAGCTCCGCTTCCGTCTTTTTTGACATGGCAATCTTCCTCCTTATAACTGTAATTGATCTCCATATAATTTTTCATACATTTCCTTGCTCCGCAATACCCGATCCACATAATTCCTCGTTTCCGGATAAGGGATAGAGGTGACCGTCTTCCCATCGGAAGAGGTTTCTGGGTTTTTCAGCCAGCGGTCGGCGTTTCCCATCCCCGCATTGTAGGCGCATAAAATGGTAATTTCATTTTCATAACGGCTACTGAGCAGGGATAACAGATATACGCCGTATTCGATATTGGTGTCTGGGTCGGTCAGGGCGCTTTCGTCCATAGAATCCCCGGAATGAACCTTGGTCTGTAACCATTCAAAGGTCTCCGGTGTCAGCTGCATCAACCCAACAGCTCCGGCGCTGGATTCCACTTCCGGGCGGAAATTGCTTTCTGAACGGATCACCGCATAGATCAATGCGGGTTCTACCTGATATTTTTCCGCTTTCTGGATGACAATATCCTGATATTCCATCGGATATGCCTTTCTCAAAAAGAAAAAATAAGCTTGATAGATACCGATTCCCACGACTACCAGCACCAGCAGCAGGCAAACTCCCTTACAGAGGCGTTTCATTCCTTTTGTCATGCTCTCCCTCCCGTAATGCGTTTAACAATTCCCAAGTAGCTTGGCGTAGGCATATGGGCTGTCTTGAACCATCCAATACATAATCCGCCCTATGGGTATAAAACTCATCTTCCCTCTGGATGGATATCCTCTGTTCGGCCTGTTGCCGGCTGATCCCATCCCTTTGCATGATACGTCGCAGACGGATCTCCCTAGGCGCCATGACAACAGCCACCGCGTCGCACATGGTATCTTCCCCGCTTTCATATAACAAAGGTGCGTCCAGTATAATGACAGAAGCTCCCGAGCCAGCCAATATTTTTATCTGCCGTTCCACCTCCCGGGTAATCCAGGGATGCGTAATAGCGTTTAGGCATTCTGTCCGTTCCTGGGAAGAAAACGCTCGGCTCGCCAGCAGAGAACGGTTCAAGGTTCCATCCGCAAGAAGAATATCGCTCCCAAACTCCCCCGCCAACTCTTGTAAACAAGGGGTTCCAGGCTGTACCACCATGCGGGCCACCTGGTCTGCATCCACCACCTGCGCTCCCCATTCCACAGCCGCCCGTGCCGCCGTGCTTTTCCCGGAACCGGTCGGCCCGGTCAGTCCTAACCGAAAAGGCTTAACCAATGTGCAACACCTCAAATCCCGCAGCTCTAATCAGCCGGTTATATACCGCCATGCCAACCCCCTGGGGGGCAGGGCACCTGGCATATACTACCTCAGCCCCTATCTCATCCAGGCGGCGCAGGGCGTCAAATAATTCTCTTGCCTGGGAATGATAATCTTCAGCTCTCCCATAGGATACCGATGGAACATCAAGGATAGGGCAGTCCTCCTGATAGCACAGGGCAGCTACCCCTTTCCCCTTGTGAGCGTTGACAAAATCCACATAATGTTCGCCGCTCAGCAAGATCACCCGGGCCTTAGGCGCATAATGTTTATATTTCATCCCAGGGGAAGCCGCTTTCTTCCCCTTTTCCAGCTGATGCAAAACCGCATAGTCCACTTCTACCTGTCCCAGCACCGATTGTAGCTGTTCCCAGGTGATTCCGCCCGGCCGAAGGATACGAGGCGTTTCCTCCGCCAGAGTAATTACGGTAGATTCTACCCCCACGGTACAGGGACCCCCGTCCAAAATCGCTTCAATCCTGCCGGATAAATCTTTTTCCACATGATAGGCTGTTGTGGGGCTAGGGCTACCGGAAAGGTTGGCGGAAGGGGCCGCCAGCGGCGTCCCCGCCGCCCGGATCACCGCGGAAGCCACCGGATGGGAAGGGAAACGGATGCCTACCGTATCCAGCCCCCCGCTGGTTTCTATTGGTATCCGGTCCGATTTCGGTAAAATCATCGTAAGGGGGCCGGGCCAAAAAGCTTCCGCCAATTTTTTTGCGGAAGCAGGAAATTCCGTGACCAGAGGTTTTATCTGGGCCAAATCTGCGATATGCACAATCAGGGGATTATCTTGAGGGCGGCCTTTTGCCTGGAAAATCCGCGCTACTGCTGGCCCGTTGAGGGCATCCGCCGCCAAGCCGTACACAGTCTCTGTGGGGATCGCCACCAGCTTTCCCTGCCGCAGCAGCTCTCCCGCCTTTTTGATATCCTCTTTGGATGAGGTTAATGTTATAGTCTGCATAGGTTCTCACTTCTTTGTTTCAGATCTATCAAACCGCCGCGACACAGGTTGATAGAACCGTGAAATTTTTTAAAATTTTATTTTTGTATGCTTAGAAAAGAGGTCTTTCTGAAATTCCAGCCTGTAGAAAAAAAGAAGGTTCTCTATGTTTGGGCTTTTAACGAGAAACAACCTTTTTCAGGAACTAAAATCTCTTTGCTTTCTGTTTCTTCCACTATTCCTGGCTCTCCATGGTCTCCTTTAACTGGGCGGCGCGGTCCGCTGTGATCAACGCGTCAATCACTTCATCCAGGTTCCCGTTGAGGATGTCGTCCAGCTTGTAGAGCGTCAGGCCAATGCGATGGTCGGTCAGCCGTCCCTGAGGATAGTTATAGGTGCGGATACGCTCCGAACGGTCACCGGTTCCCACCTGGGAACGCCGTTCCTGGGCCACTGCCGCGTCCTGTTCCTCCCGCTTGGCTTCCAGCAGTCTGGATTTGAGCACCCGCATAGCCTTATCCTTATTTTTGTACTGGCTTCTTTCATCCTGACATTCTACCACGACCCCGGTGGGAATATGGGTGATGCGGATCGCAGATTCCGTTTTGTTGATATGCTGTCCGCCCGCGCCGCTGGAACGGTAGGTGTCAATTTGCAGATCTGCAGGGTTAATATCCACTTCCACGTCCTCCGCCTCCGGTAGCACCGCCACCGTGACGGTTGACGTATGAATACGCCCTTGTGCTTCGGTCTCCGGTACACGCTGGACACGATGCACACCGCTCTCATATTTCAACCGGGAATACGCACCCTCGCCGGAAATCATAAAGCTGATCTCCTTATAACCGCCCAACTCTGTCTCGTTGGCGCTGACAACCTCTACTTTCCATTTCCTTGATTCACTGTACATACTGTACATGCGGAATAATGCTGAGGAGAAAAGCGCCGCCTCTTCCCCTCCTGCCCCGCCGCGGATCTCCACGATCACGTTGCGGTCGTCGTTGGGATCCTTAGGCAGCAACAGGATTTTTAATTCTTCCGCTGTTGTTTCCATGGTTTCCTTAGCCTGTTCCAATTCTAATTCCACCATTTCACGGAAATCCTTATCCATTCCGCCTTCTGAGAGCATTTGCCGGGCCTCTTCCTCAGTTTCCTTGGCTTTTTTATATTCCCGGTATTTTTCTACCAAAGGGGTCAGGTTTTTATATTCCTTCATGATCTCCGTATAAACGTCAGGGTTAGATACAATGGAAGGATCGTACATTTTCTGGTTCAATTCTTCATATCGGGTTTCAAACACTTCTAATTTATCAAACATATTAGCACCGCTTTCTTTTGTGATCTTGTGGTAATATCCTTATCCATACAAATATCCGGCGCCTCTACAACTCATCATTGCTGTTTTCTCGAATAATCTTTTTGATATTCTTTTCCGCTTTTACACGTGGGATCATAATTTCATGTCCACATTTCACACAGCGCAATTTAAAATCCATACCGGATCGAAGCACCAGGAACTGTTTATTCCCACAGGGATGCGGCTTTTTCATTTCCAAAATATCGTCCTTGCGGACATCCATCTCTGGTCCCCCTCTTTTAAAAATTGATTATTTTTTATTATATCACGTATAGGAAAATGCAATCAAGAATTTTCCACTATAAATTCCACAAAGAAAGAGCCTTGCTGAGTATCAGAAAATAGGGATTGTCCTGAATCTATCCAAATGATATCATATGATTGTGTCTAAAACATTGCATTTCTATTTCCAGGTTATAGAAATGCTGTTCTAGGCTTTTCACTTGGATGGAAAGTCCATGATACGATGTAGAAAATCAGAATGTACAGGGAGTGACTTATTCTATGCAAGAAAAAATTTTGCAAATGTTGCGGGAAACTGGAGGATATCTCTCCGGCGAACAAATCAGCAGGCAATTGGGGGTCTCCCGTTCCGCCGTTTGGAAATCGATAAACGCCCTTCGTCAGCAAGGATACCATATTGATTCCTCTACCAATAAAGGATACAAATTGGAAAATGTTCCAGATATTTTGACTGCCCCGGAAATACAGCATGGATTATCTACCCATACCATGGGAAAACAGGTAATATTTTTAAAAGAAGTAGATTCCACCAATGAAGAAGCCAAACGGCAGGGGATCCAGGGGGCACCAGAGGGCACCGTTTGTTTGGCGGAACATCAGACAGGCGGCAAAGGACGGCTAGGGCGCCGATGGGTTTCCCTTCCGGGAGAGGGCATTTGGATGTCCATCCTCCTCCATCCCGGAATAACCCCCTATGAGGTTTCCCAGATTACATTGCTCGCAGGGCTGGCGGTTTGCAGGGCTATCCGCTCTGTGACTGGATGCGATGCCCTGATCAAATGGCCTAATGATATTGTTATCCACGGAAAAAAACTGGTAGGGATCTTGACAGAGCTGGCGGCAGAAGCGGATCGTATTAATTACGCAATAACCGGTATCGGCATCAATGTTAACCAGCAGCAATTCCCACAAGAGATTGCCTACAAGGCCACTTCTCTTTTTCTGGAAACCCAACACAAATGGTCCCGTGCCCCTTTGGTCCAGAAAGTTCTGGAAAATTTTGAGGATGCCTATGATTCTTTTCTAACAGAAGCATCTTTTGATTTTATCACCCCATATAAGGAGCTTTGCATTTCTTTGGGACGGGAGGTTTCTGTACAGCGCGGGGAGCAAATTATACAGGGCAAGGCAGTGGATATCTCTAGATCCGGGGAGTTGGTCATTGAGACCCCGCAAGGACATCTTTATGCCATTAACTCTGGAGAAGTAACCGTGCAGGGAATTTATGGGGAATAAAAATATCACAAATTTTGGCCTTGAATATACAATGGTCTTTTTCTTCAAAAATATAACAAGATTCTTTTTTCATAAAAGCAGTGCGTCCCCTTACACAATCCGTTTTGAGGCAACGCACTTTTTATCATATTTTTATTTGTATTTTCAGATAAATTTTTTCTTTCCCTAACCTTTTTGTTTCTTTGTTTTTACATTTTCATTATATTATGAACAAGATTTTTTCTTTTGCTCTTGATATCTATCCTATTTTTACTATTGATTTTGTTCTAAACAAATGATAAAATCAAATTCAATGAACATTGAAAACATGTTAGAAAGGTGAAATTTATGACAAAGAAAAAAATATTGTGCCTTTTCTTAGCTCTGATCCTAGTACTATTAGCTTTTTCCGGGTGCGGGAAAAAAAATGAAAATACTGTGGTCATCTATTCAAGCTCAGAGGAATTTCGAAACGACTATACTCTTAAACGTTTAAAAGAACAATTCCCTACTTATGATATCAAACTGCAATATTTACCCACTGGCAAAAATGCCGCCAAAATCAAAGCAGAGGGGACCAATACAGAAGCAGATATCCTGCTGGGTGTGGAAAGCAGTTACTTAAATGATGCCAGCGATGCATTGGCCGACCTTTCTTCTTATGATACCTCCCATTATTTAGATGACATGATTGATCCCAATCATAAATATTTGGTCTGGGATCGATTCAGTGGCGGGATTGTTGTCAATAAAACTCTGTTACAGGAAAAAGGGTTGAAAACGCCCCAATCTTATGAGGACTTGTTGAAGCCGGAATATAAGGGATTGATTTCCATGTCCAACCCCACATCCTCCAGTACCGGTTATATGTTTTTAAAGTCTCTATGTAATGCATGGGGAGAAGAGAAAGCCCTCGAATACTTTGACAAGCTTTCCGAAAATATTTATCAGTTTTCTTCTTCCGGTTCCGGTCCGGTAAACGCATTGGTGCAGGGGGAAGCCGTTATTGGATTGGGGATGACCTTCCACGCGGTACAGGAAATCAACAATGGAACGAATCTGGAAATCCTCTATTTTGACGAGGGTTCCCCTTATGCGATCACCGGTACTGCGGTTATTGACGGCCGGCTGGAAAAAACGGCGGTCAAAGAAGTTTTTGATTTTCTGATGAACACTTTATGTGAAGAGGATAAGGAACAATTCTCCCCAGAAGCTATTTTTAAAGATCAGGCAACCAGTATGGAAAATTATCCCCAGAATATTTCCTATTCCGATATGACGGGGATTGACGATTTGGACGCAAAAGAAAAGCTGTTGGCGCAATGGAAATATTAATAGATAATCCACCACTTGGCATGGATAAATTTTTGCCAATATAATCAAAGATAGTAAGAAGCCGTTTCTCTGGATAAAAAAGAAAAACGGCTTCTTTTTTTATGTTGTGCAAGAATAGTACTTTGTTGATGCCCCATTAGGTGAAAGGGAATCCACTATTTTCCTGGCTCTCACATGAAAATTTGAGTAGGATTTTCTCTTTTTCCCTCCTTAATTTTATAATTTTTCTTAAAATCATCTCATTATGAACAAGAATCTCCGCCTATTTTTTATGATTTATCCCATTTATCCTATTGATTTTGTTCTAAATTCATGATACAATCCGCTTTAATTGAACAAAAAAATGAAGGAGATGTGAATACCTTTATGAGCAAAAAGAAGATCCTGTGTATTCTCTTGAGTTTGTTACTGATTCTGTTAACGTTCTCCGGCTGTGGAGAAAAAAGTGAAAATTCAGTTGTCATCTACAGCAGTCTCGAAGAGTTCCGCAACGATCATCTTTCCAAGCGGATGAAAGAACAATTCCCGGACTATAACGTAACGATCCAGTATTTTCCCTCTGGTAAAAATGTGGCGAAAGTAAAGGCTGAGGGAAAAGACGCGACGGAAGCGGATATCATCCTCGGCGTGGACAGCGGCTATTTAAATCCCCTGGGCGATATGCTCGCCGACCTTTCCTCATACGATACTTCCCGCTATCTGGACGACACCGTCGATCCCAACCACAAATATCTGGCCTGGGAACGATACAGCGGAGGCATTATCGTCAACAAGGGCCTTCTGGAAGAAAAAGGGCTGGCCGTCCCCAAATCTTATGACGACCTTCTCAAGCCAGAATATAAAGACCTTATTATTATGTCCAACCCCCATTCCTCCAGCACCGGCTATATTTTTCTCAAGTCCCTCTGCAACGCCTGGGGAGAAGAAAAAGCTTTTGAATACTTTGACCGGCTCGCCGAAAATATTTATCAATTTTCTTCCTCCGGTTCCGGGCCGGTAAACGCCTTGGTACAGGGAGAGGCGGCCATCGGCCTGGGCATGACTTTCCAAGCGGTGCAGGAAATCAACAACGGCGCTGATTTGGAGATCCTGTATTTTGACGAAGGTTCCCCTTATTCCGTCTCCGGTTGTTCCGTCATCGACGGCCGCCTGGAGAAACCGGCGGTCAAAGAAGTCTACGACTTTCTCATGGATACCCTTTGTCTGGAAGATAAACAGAACTTTTCCCCGGAATCTATTTTCCGTGATCAGGATACTCCCATAGAAAACTATCCCCAGGATATCCCTTATTCCGACATGACCGGTATGGATGCGCCGGGTGTAAAAGATGAATTATTAGCGAAATGGAAGTATTGAATCATGAAACAAAAATTGGAAATCAAAGACCTGTATAAGGCCTATGACAAAAAGACGATTTTAGATCATATCTCCTTCGATGTAAAAGAAGGGGAATTCTTATCGGTACTCGGCCCTTCTGGATGCGGTAAAACCACTTTACTGCGTATCCTGATGGGAATCTCCAAGCAGACCTCCGGTCAAATTCTCAAAGAAGGAATCGATATCTCCTCTATGGACCCATCCAAACGCGGTATGGGCATTGTTTTTCAGAACTATGCCCTTTTTCCCAATATGACAGTACTGCAAAATGTGGAATATGCCTTGAAATTTCAGCCGGATCTTAAGAAAAATGCCCGCGCTTTGGCCATAGATATGCTAAATCAGGTGGGAATGTCAGAACATCTGAATAAGAAGCCGCACAAGCTCTCCGGCGGTCAGCAACAGCGGGTGGCTATCGCCCGTACATTGGCGTTAAAACCCGATGTGATATTATTTGACGAACCTATGTCCGCTTTAGACGCCGCCAACCGTCTGACGCTGCGGGCGGAACTAAAGAGGATTCAAAAGGAATTTCATATTACTATGATTTATATCACCCACGATCAGGAAGAGGCCTTTACCATGTCCGACCGGATCATGGTGATGAGCGAAGGACATATTGAACAGATCGACACCCCCAGCCAGTTATATCACCATCCCAAAAATGAGTATGTAGAAGAATTCGTAGTTGGTCATCTAAAGACCAAACTTTCCTCTCTGCTGGATTGTATGGGGTTATCATTATGAGAAAAACAACCAAAGCCGCATCCGCGGTAAAAATCCTGTTGCTTATCTTCCTCGCGGTCACGGTTCTGTGCCCGCTGGTGTCCATGCTTTTCACCCTAGCGGAAGTGGATATCTGGGCGGTTTTAAGTTCCAAGATGTTCTTACAATCCACCTTGAATTCCTTTGTCGTCACGCTGACCGCTACTGTTTTTTCTATTGTGTTGGCCATGCTTTTAGCCTGGTGCGTGGCCCGTTCTAAGGTCAAACACAAAAATATGCTGGCCGTACTCCTGACAGTTCCGATGCTGATCCCTTCTATTTCGCATGGTATGGGGCTGGTCATCTTATTGGGCTCTAATGGCATCCTGACAAATTTATTGCATCTCCCCTTTGATATTTACGGATTCTGGGGAATTGTCATTGGTTCTATCTTATATTCTTTTCCTGTGGCATTTCTCATGTTATTGGACATATTCCAGTATGAAGATTATGCCCCCTATGAATCCGCTCAGGTGTTGGGAATCCCAAAATGGAACCAATTTGTCTCCATTACTCTTCCTTATCTGCGCAAGCCCATGATCTCCATATTCTTTGCTACCTTTACTCTGATTTTTACGGATTACGGCGTCCCATTGATGGTGGGAGGAAAATATCAGACCCTGCCGATGTATATGTATAACGAAGTAATCGGCCAATCCAATTTTGGCAAGGGCACTGTCGTCGCATTGATACTGATCACTCCCGCCTTGGTAGCGTTCCTGTTCGATCTATTTAACAAGGACGTGGGGAATATGTCCTTTGTTTCCCGTACTTTCCACGTGCGCCCCAACAAAGGGAGGGATATTTTCTGTCTCTGCGTCATCATTCTGGTGATTGTTCTGGTAATTTTGCCAATTCTCTCCTTCGTTTTTCTCACCTTTGTAACCAAGTATCCTCTGGATATGACCCTTTCCCTCAAAAACGTGATCCAAGCGATGGATCTCAACGCTTTGGGATACCTGGCAAACTCCCTTATCATTGCTGTCTTTACTTCCCTGATCGGCGTAGCTATCGCCTACATTACCGCAACCTTTACCTCCCGCATCAAAAGCAAAAGTTCCTCTCTGCTCCATCTGATTTCCATTCTTACACTGGCTATCCCCGGATTGGTCTTGGGCCTTTCTTACGCCTTATTTTTCCAAAAGTCCTTTATTTATGGAACCATTGCCATCCTGATTTTGGTCAATAGTATCCACTTTTTTGCCTCTCCCTATTTGATGGCTTACAATACACTGGGGAAAATGAATCCGAACTTTGAGCCAGTCGCCAAAACCCTTGGTATCAAGCGCTGGCGGCTGATCAAGGATGTCTTTCTCCCTCAGACATGGGGAACCGTATTGGAAATGTTTTCTTACTTCTTCGTGAATTGTATGATTACCATTTCTGCCGTATCGTTTTTGAGTAACCTCGATAACACCCCTATCGCCATGATGATCCCCCAATTTGAAGCGCAGATGCTATTGGAGTGTTCCGCTTTTGTTTCCCTCCTGATCCTTGTGATCAATATTCTGATGAAAACTATGGTTTTCTTGGGAAAAAAGATTTACAACAAACGTCATATGGCTTAAGAATTGAGGAAGATATTTTATGGAATCTCTCACCAGAAAACAATTTGACATTCTCTGTTACTTATCAGAAAGACCCGACGAGGAATCAACACAGCGGGAAATTGCCGAACAAGTGAAGCTGAGCCTTGGAACTGTCAACAAAACCCTTTCCTCTCTCACGGAACTGGGTTACGTAACGCGTGGCAAAATCACCGCCAAAGGGCTGGAAAGCCTGGAACCCTATCGGGCCAAGCGCGCCATCTTTATTGCCGCCGGTTTTGGTTCCCGTTTGGTCCCTGTGACGCTGAATACGCCCAAACCCCTTGTCCGGGTAAAAGGTGTACGGATGATCGACACCCTGCTGGACGCCGTAGTGGCCGCCGGCATCGAGGACATTGTGATTGTCCGGGGTTATTTGTGGGAACAGTTTGACCAGCTGTTGTATAAATACCCCCAGATCAAATTTGTGGAGAACCGTGCCTATAATGAAGCTAACAATATCTCTTCAGCCATGTGTGTCCGTCATTTGTTCCGGCAGTCCTATGTATTTGACGCAGACCTGGTGTTATCTAACCCCAAATTGATTACCAAGTATCAGTATTGCAGCAACTATTTAGGCGTGCCCGTCGAAGTAACCGATGACTGGTGCCTTGAGACCAAAAAAGGATACATTACCCGCATGAGCCTCGGCGGAAAAAACTGTTATCATATGTTTGGAATTTCCTACTGGAACGACCGCGATGGGGCCAATCTGGAGCAAGATATCAAAAGCGTCTACAATCTGCCGGGAGGGAAAGAACGTTACTGGGATCAAGTGGCACTGGAATATTTCCGTAACCACTACCAAATAGAGGTCCGTCCCTGTTGTTTTGACGATATCAAAGAATTTGACAATTACAGGGATCTTCGGGATTTCGACGAATCCTATCAGTAAATATCCACCGGCATAGCCGGTGGCTTTACAGAAGCGGGTGTAACCCGCTGTTACTGGCAGCCATTGCAATG
>CAKUYY010000001.1 GCA_934717555.1 uncultured Clostridium sp. | reverse complement strand
ACAGCAGGATGCCCAGCAGAGGCGCCGCCACCAGGAAGACCATCGCCAGCCTGGGGCTCATGCGGAAGGACAGAGCCAGTGCCATAATCATCATGATGGGGGACCGGACGCCGGGCCGCAGGCCGGTGGCCACCGCGTTCTGTACGGCGGTCACGTCACTGGTGAGCCGGGTGACCAGCGAGGAGGTCTGGAACCGGTCGGTATTGGCGAAGGAAAAGCCCTGGACCTTGCGGTATTCCGCCTTTCTCAGTTCCGCCCCCAGCCCCTGCCCGCATACCGCGGAAAACCGGGAACCCCCTACGCCTAAAATCAGGGAAAGCAAAGCGCAGAGAAGCATCAGTCCCCCCTGCTGGAAAATATAGGCCTTATCCCCATATTTCACGCCAACGTCAATGATATCCGCCATAATGAGGGGGATAATCAGTTCAAACATGGTCTCCAGCACCACGCAGATGACAGCCATTACCGTATATTTCCGGTACGGCCTCATGTAGGAGAAAATTCGTCCAAGCATGATAAAAACTCCCATCTATGCAAAATGAGCATACAATAGTTGCATCTGCAATTATTGTATGCTCATTTATTTTTCTTGTCAATATGGAAAAACTTTTTCATGCGGCGCAAAAGAAAGAGCCAGAAAAATCGAATTCTAAAAGGAAAACTATTCTGGAAAATAAAGAAATGCTTTTCCTGTCCTTTCAAGATTTCCAAGATCTAACAAGGTGAGACCAAACCATCCGGCAGATTGTGTCACCCATGGGGCAGCCCCTTTCCTATTCAAAACCAGGAAAGATAAGTATGAAGACTGTATACTGTCGCCGCCGCGCATGCGGCCACAGCAAGAAAAAGGAACAGTTTGGCCCCAAAAGGCACCCTTTTCCTAATACGGAGGGAGGAGCCCTCAATTACCGCCGCCTCTGCGCAAGGCATTTCCTCCCGGGGATCCGCCCCTTCCAACGCCAACAATACCGCGGGAAGGGCTGGAGAAGGAACTTTTTGTATGGGGAGCCTGTACCTGCGGCACAGATGCCGCAGCAATCCCCCTTGTATCAATGTCCTGATCTGAGAAGCCATGTCCGGCAACAAAACAATGGTCTGCTTGCCTTTTTCCAAGACATATCCATTGTCCCCTTCCGGATTATAAAGGATCCCAGCCCCTTCCAGCCGGGGCCTTCCTTCTCTTTCCTCCTGCAAAGGGATACTCAGCGCCTTTGACAGTACCATATGGATATTGCACGGCCCGGAGGCGCCCATGCCTCCCACGATAAATACCAGATTACAATGGGACACCGACTGTGCCAACGCGTAACACAGCTCGCTTTCCTTGGTGGCAAGGGCCACCGCACGGATGGAAACATCCACCCTCGACAAAGCGGCCTCCAAAGCTTCCTGGTTTTCCCCTGTCCGATGCGCTAAATAAAAAATCAATTCACAATTCAAAAAACGCCGCCCCCTAATCCATATCAAAATAAAAGAGCTGCCTCTTCCTCCGTATCGAAAAAGGCAACTCTTTTTTACGGGGGCGCGACCCCTTTTTATTCTTCCGCTGGAGCCTGATACCAATTGATCTGGCCATTCTCCAAGGCTTCTTCAAAAGTGGTCACCTGAGGCTTGCTTCCGCCATATGTATTGTACCAAACATCCGGCATCAAAGGATCGGGATTTTTGGCGGCTTGAGAAACATTTACACTGGCGTCTTCCCCAGGGCGCACTTTACGCGCTACCACCACCGTGCGGAATTCGTCGAATTCATAGGAGCAGGTGGATAAGGTAATCAGCTGGTCATCTTCGTTGACATCCACTGGCATATCAATTAGGGAACGCTCCCTCACCTGATAGACGTAATTCAGGAAATCGGAATCGTCGGCAAAGGAATAGCGCAAATACTGGAAGGGTTCTCCCTGATCTTCCATGGTATTGGTCTTAAAGATCGAAATGACCTTCCATTGGGCTTCCTCATAAATAGTATCGAAGGTAATCACCGGCGCACTCTGATAAAAACTAAGGTCAGAATAATTCATCAGATTTGCAAACATGCGCCCATCCCGCATATGGTGCCCATGGATGATGATATTTTTACAATCCGTGATGTCACAGTGGGCATCGATAAAGATACTTCCATATTTGGTGCTGTTCCCTTGATAATCCGTATACAGATACGTCTCATTTTCTCCCGGCTGCAACAGCAGATCCTTTTCAGACTGTAATACCGGGTAGTCAATCTTACTGTTGGGAACGGTAATCCATCCCTTGATATCGTTGTTGATCTCCAGCAGCGGCAGGAACTTTTTCAGCCTTCCCTGGTCGTCCCGTGCTGGTTCCGCGTCCGCAGTATCGGAATCGCCGTCCTGTGTGTCAGAAGCGTCCCCGTCCGGACGGTACAGGTCCTGGATAGAATTCATGGCATTGTCGCTTTGGGCGGGAAGGTATACCGTTTCATACAGCAGTTTGCCTCCCGATACCAGCAGTGTAATGATGGCGATCAGCAAAATTGTTTTTCTCAGCCCCTCGCCAAACCGGTCCCCCTTCCAGGGAAGGATGGCCGCCAAAAAACAACGTTTTTTCTTTTTGGGGGATGGTTTTTGATCCACCGTTTCCTGGGATTTCTCTTGTTCGTTCATGGTTTATTACCTCCATTTCCTTTCCCACCGTATGAAACAGGCCTGTCCCGTCTGATCGTCATCGGTCGCCGGATCTATTTGCCGGCCCTGCGGCGGAACTGTAACATGGCTGGGATATGGATTTCTACGAAAGTTTTGTAGTTCCTATCCAATTAAACCATATTATCCAAGAAAATCATAGTCTATTTTTGTGAATTTTGTGTGATTAACCGCTTCTTCTACGAGAGATTCCACATCCATGCTGCTTTCCGCCAGTTCTACATATTTCAGCACAGGCTTGGTGCGGGGATGTTTTGGGGTAAATACCGTACAACAATCCTCATAAGGCTGGATAGAAATGTCAAACGTATCGATTTTGCGGGAAATCACAATAATCTCATCCTTATCCATCCCGATCAGAGGACGGAACACCGGCATGGAACAGGCGGCGTCGGTGCAGCCGATGGCCTGCATGGTCTGGCTGGCCACCTGGCCCAGGCTCTCTCCTGTGATCAGGGCCCCGCAGCCGTGAGACCGGGCGATCCGTTCAGAAATTTTCATCATCATCCGGCGCATAATGATAGTAAACAGTTCTTCCGGGCAATGTTCCCGGATTTGTTCCTGAATTTTGGTAAAGGGGACTGTATGCATCTCCAAGCGGCCGCTGTAGGCCGCCACCTGGCGCAGCAGCTGCTTTACTTTTTCCTCCGCCCGTTCGCTGGTATAGGGGGGGCTGGCAAAGTGGATGGCCATCAGGCTGATCCCTCTTTTTGCCATCATATAGGCGGCTACCGGGCTGTCAATGCCGCCGGAAATCAGTACAGCCGCCTTGCCGCCGGTCCCCACCGGGATTCCGCCCGCGCCAGGGATGACACCACCCCGCACATACGCCCCAAAATCACGGATTTCCACCGTGACCGTGATATCCGGATTGTGCACATCCACGCTCAAATGGGGAAATTTCTCCAGCAGATAGCCGCCCATCTCCCTGCAAATATCCGGAGACTTCAACGCGAATCCTTTATCGGAACGTTTCGCGTTGACTTTAAAGGTAGAGGCGCTCTCCAGCTCTTCCTTTAAGTACTCCGCTGCCGCCTCCTGGATCGCATCCATATTTTTTTCCGCGATACAGGCGCGGGAAAAACAGGCGATACCAAAAACCTTGGAAATACGATCTGTCGCCTCATCCAGGTCGATATCCTCGCTGAGCGGGCGGACAAAAATAGTCGATTGGGCGCTGCGGATCTCAAAAGAGCCCAACGGCGCGATGCGCCAACGGATATTTTTGATGAGCGCGTCTTCAAAATTGCGGCGATTGAGCCCCTTTAAAGCGATTTCACCGTCTTTGATTAAAATAATTTCTTTCATGGAGTTTTCTCCCCTCATTTCGTGATTTTCCGTAAAATTTTGATATATGTCTGGATTTTTCCCTTCCCTATCTCTACCCCTTGTTTTTGTTTATGAAAATTATGATTTGTCCCTTTTGTTGTCCTGATAGGAACAAATGAAACGAGCGGCAGCATTGGGGTATGCCGGCTATTGGAGCGGGCGGATGCCGCTCCGTTAGCCGGCATATTTCCGGGTTATCTTAGGAGACCCGCCGCAGCGGCCTTGTAAGGGGTTTCAAAAAGGGGGAAACAGGATTCCCCCCTTTTGCGTTCTCTTTGCTTCCTTTCTCTGACGCCAGAGAAAGGATGTGCCCCCGCGGCATGAGCGGGAAAGAAAAAGAAAAGCTTACCATAAGAAGGCAAGTAAAAAATGAAAGATCAGAAGATAGGCCCCTTCATTTAATAAAGGAAAAAGCGTCCCTTTCTAAAACTTATCCACGGGCCTTGGCCAACACCTGGAGCCCCTCCTGGAGCCCGTCGGCCAATTGGTCGATATCCGCCCTGGTATTATAACGGGAAAAACTGATTCGGATGGCGGAAGCAATCCGCTCCGGGGATAAGCCCATAGCTTCCAGGACGTGGCTTTTCCTTCCTTTCGCGCAGGCCGACCCGCTGGATACATAAATCCCTTTCGCCGCCAGATGGTGCAGCATGGTTTCACTGCGCACGCCAACGGCGGAAATATTCAGCACATACGGCAGGCTGTCCTCCGGGGAATTCACCTCCACCATCGGTATGCCGCATAGCCTCTCTACCGCATAGTCTTTTAAAGACTGGATACTCTTTTTCTCTTCCGCCAGATCAGGCAGTGCCTGGACCGCCGCCCCAAATCCGGCGATCAGGGACGCGGGTTCGGTTCCCGGCCTCATCCGGTTCTGCTGCTCCCCTCCAAAGGTCCTGGGAAGGATCCTCACCCCTTTCCCAATATAGAGGGCTCCCACGCCTTTTGGAGCGTGAACCTTATGGCCGCTTATGGTCATAAGGTCGATTCCCATTTTCGCGGGTTTCAAGGGTATCTTTCCAAAAGCCTGTACCGCGTCCACATGGAACAGGGCGGGCGCTTTTTTGGTTTCTATGATCTTTTTGACCTTTTCAATGGGCTGGATAGACCCTACCTCGTTGTTGACCGCCATGACGCTCACCAAAATGGTGCGCTCATTAATAGCCTCTTTGATTTCCTCCAAAGGGATCTTTCCGTCTAACCCCGGTTTTAAAAAGACCACTTCCATCCCCTGCTTTTCCAGCTCCTGAGCTGCCTCCAGAACGGATGAATGCTCTATGGCAGTGGTCACAATGCGGTTCCCCATACGTTTTCTCGCCTGGGCAGCTCCAAACAAAGCCAGATTATTGGCTTCTGTCCCTCCGGAAGTAAATACCATTTCCCTTGGCAGCACGTTTAAAGCTTTCGCTATCTGTTCCCGGGCCCACAGGATTTCCTGTTCCGCTTCGTAACCCATGGTATGTAAGGAAGAGGGGTTCCCGTACTTTTCCATCATCAGTTCCATTACTTTTTCCGCTGCCTCCGGACAAACCCGGGTAGTCGCGCTGTTATCCAAATAAACCTGATTCAAAAAGACACCTCCAAAGGAATTGGGAAATCATCGCCGTTTTATCTGCGGCTACGACTTGATTTTTTATTATACCTCTTTTTCTCTTTCCCGGCAATGGAATCTATTGCTTTCCCCTCTTCCCTACAAAAGCGCAGGATACGGATGGAAATTTTCTATTTGTCAAAAAGAATCAAAAGTTCTTTTATCTCCCCTCTTGCCCTTTGTTTTTTCTCATAGTATGATGGAGAAAAGACAAATGACTGGGGGATCCACCATGACGTTTGAGCAAATTGTTGCAGAACTCCGCGATACCCTAAAGAATGTCGACCTCAGCAAGATCCAGGGAAAGTCGGTTTTCCAGATCAATCTGACTGGAAAAGACGGCGGTACTTTTTATATTCAGGTAAAAGACCATGCCCTTTCTATCGAGCCTTACGAATATAACGGCCGGGATGTGGCTTTTACCCTCTCGGTCAAGCATTTCTTTCAAATCTTGCGGGGAAAAATGGACCCCGTTCTCGCCTTTACTTTTGGAAAAATAAAAGTGGAGGGAAATTTGAGGAAAGCCTTGGAACTAAAAAAGTTGCTGAAAAGAAGATGATCACTCCCACTCTTTTCTTTGCAAACAAAGTATTAGACAAAAAGAGGACAGCATGTAAGCTGTCCTCTTTTTATCAATATTCTTATTCTGTCAAACTCGGGATAGAAACATCCAGGCTGACATCTTGTTCATAATCCACACCAGGCACAGAAAATCCAAAAATCTGATAAAAATCTTCCCAGTATCCCTTGATGTCCGCGACCTGTTCCACATTCTCGGTGGAGATGTCTTTCCATAGGGCACTTACTTCCTTCTGGATGTCCTCTCTCATCTCCCAGTCGTCCATCCGGATCAGTCCCTCTTTGTCTGTCTCCGAAGAGGACCAGGATAGTTTATCATGGAACAAGCGGTACATCTGCTGGATGCATCCCTCGTGGCATTCATGTTCCTTCATCACCCGGTACAGAATGGAAATATACAGCGGTACAATCGGGATCGCCGCGCTGGACTGGGTGACAAGCGCCTTATTGACGGAAATATACCCCTTTACCCCGGCGAACTCATCGGTGATTTCCTTGGCGGTGGCATGTAAATGGCGTTTGGCTTGTCCAATGGAACCATTGAGATACATGGGATGGGTCAACTCCGGACCGATATAGGAATACGCTACTGTGACCGCCTGATCCGCCAGCACATCCGCCTGCTTGAGCGCGGCGATCCAGTCCTTCCAGTCCTCTCCCCCCATGACTTTTACAGTATCCGCAATCTCCTGCTCTGTGGCCGGGGAAATGGTCACTTCCTCCACTTTATTGCTGCGCAGGTCAATGGTCTTATTGGTATAAGTATCCCCGGTGGTCTTGAGTACAGAGGAATAAGTGGTACCATCCTCCGTGGTTCTTCTGGGCGCCGCCAGACTGTAAACCACCAGATCTACTTTCCCGAGATCCTTGCGGATTGTGTCGATGACCTGATCTTTGACCGCCCTGGAAAAAGCGTCTCCATTGATGGTTTTTGCGTATAATCCATCTTGATGGGCGAACTCCTCAAAGGCCGCTGTGTGATACCATCCTGACGTCGCGGTACGGTTTCCTGTTGCCGGTTTGTCAAAAATCACGCCCAAAGTGGCCGCCCCGCTGGAATAAGCGCAGCTGATGCGGGAAGCAAGGCCATAACCGGCGGAAGCCCCGATCACCAGCACCTTTTTGGGGCCTTCCGTCTTGGGCTGCGCCTTGACATACGCAATCTGCCGCTCCACGCTGGCCCGGCATCCCTCTGGATGGGAGGTGGTGCAAATAAATCCTCGTACTTTTGGCTGAACTACCATTTATATTGCTCCTTTTCTTTCCCCAAGCTCCGCCTTGAGAACCTAGCGGGGAAATATTCCATGATTTTTATTTATTGTAGCACACTTCCTTGTCTGGATACAACTGGACTGAATAAAAAAACGGTCTTTAATTCCAATGGAAAACTTAAAAAAACTATATATCCATAAAAGGTAAAACGCTGTCAGATCCCCTGCCTCCGGCCTCCCGGCTCCTTTTATTCATGATAGGCAGTGTCGATCACAAAAGAAAGTGTTAACGGCTGGTCAGAGGGAATCAGGTATTCGTCATGGACTCGGGCCCCCCAGCTGTCATCGCCGCCCACGCCCATCTGTTTGGCCATAACCGTAACCACTGTATCGTGAATGGGGGGCAACTCGTCAGGATGGGCGGCGTTCTCCAGCTCCATCCAGTCATAGTGCAAAAATCCCAGTTCAAAGGGCTTTCCTTCCTGTTCCAGGTAAAGGCCCCTGCCCTGTTCATCGTGAATCCATGCCCAGCGTACACCGGTGCGGTTCCCACATTCCTGGGGCACTATATAGCGGGACAGGTTTCCCGATACGGTCTTCTCATAAATTCCTAGCCGCGCCCCATGCAGCCGGTCCTGATAATTCTCTTCCGGCCCCATTCCATAAAAACGCACATTCTCGAGATCCGCCGGCAAATGGAACGATAATCCGAATACCGGCAGCTCCGGCATCCCATCGGCCCCGCTGTAACGCATCCGTACCCGGATCTTTCCATCTTCGGCTACTGTATAGGCGACTTCTGTCTGGGCAGTGCTGCCTGGAATCGAATAGAAAAACCGCATGGTAGCTTCGCCTTTTCCTTCCTCTAAAAGGAATCTTTCACAGCGTTGATAGCGGGTGGCAACCATCCAAGCAGCACAGCGGGCCCCGTGGCCGTTTCCTTGATCGTTATCCGTGCACGCGCGCCAGTACACCGGCTTAGGCATTTTCTCCAAGTATTCCACGCCGTCTATCTTCAGGGATACGATCCCCCCTTCGAGGCAGGAAAACAGGACGGAAAAGTGTCGGCCATGGACCCCTAAATGGTTATCCCCATGTACCACCTGGAAAGAAGCCCCTCCCCTTTTGGAAATCTCCCCTTCTTTTTGAAAAACAGATTGGCCAAAAGCGGTTTCATAGCCCGCATCGGCCCACAAATTGCTTTCTCTAAGCCTTAGGGAAACTTCTATGCTATATTCCCCTGGAAGTTCACAGCTCGGAAGTGTAAACGGGATTTTTTGGGTTTCCCCGGCAGGGACAGCACATTCCAGCTTTTCCTGCCAGATAGGCCGCCCGTTATGCAGGAGGGTAACGAACAAATCCTGATCTTCCGTGGATACAAACAAGTTATCATTTTTTACCGTCACGCCGTTTTGTTCCGGATACAGGCGGACGCTTTGATAGACCGCCTTGACCTCCTGTACCTTGGGCGAAGGGGTGCGGTCCGCATATAAAATCCCGTCTGCGCAAAAGCTGTGGTCGTTGGGGCGGTCCCCAAAATCCCCGCCGTAGGCCATACGTTCCCCGCCATACCGGTTTTTCACCAGGATAGCCTGGTCGATATAGTCCCAGATAAAAGCCCCCTGATAACGGGGGTACCGGTCCATCAATTCCCGATGCTTGTGCAGCGCCCCGCAGGAATTTCCCATGGCGTGCATATACTCGCACAGGATAAACGGTTTCCCGCTGGAGGGTTCCCGCATCCTTTTTTCCACTTCCCAGGGAACCATATACATATGGCTCTCCAGGTCGCTGGAGGAAGGATATCTCCCATCGTGGGCGATTCCTTCATAATGAACCAGCCTGGATGGGTCCGCCTTGCGGAAATAATCCGCCATCTTCGCAAAATTTTCCCCGCCGCCGGATTCATTCCCGCAGGACCAGATCAAAACGCAGGGGTGGTTTTTGTCCCGCTCCAACATAGATTGGGCGCGGTCCAGTACAGCGGGCAGCCACTCCTCTTTTCCCTGGGGCAGCTGCCACTGTTCCCGGTCTTCCGGCACCTTCCAGCCCGAGTCCCGCTCTTTGCACCATTGGTAAAGGCCGTGGGTTTCCAGATTGGTTTCATCTATGACATAAATCCCATAGAGGTCGCACAGCTGGTACCAAAGGCTCTGATTGGGATAGTGGCAGGTGCGTACCGCGTTGATATTATGGCGTTTGAGAAAACGGATGTCATACTCCATAGCTTCCCGGGTAACGGCCCTGCCCCGCCGGCAGTCAAATTCATGGCGGTTAATCCCCCGGAACTCAATGGCTTTTCCGTTGAGCCTCATCAGTCCATCCACAATCTCGAACCGCCGGAACCCTATCTTCTGGGGAACCACTTCCACCAGCCTTCCCTGACTGTCATATACATACAAAAGCAGTGTATAGAGGTTGGGAACCTCTGCGCTCCATAACCGGGGATCATGCAATGTCATGGAAAACTCGCTATTTTCCCGCAGGCTTTCCTCCTGCTGCGCTACGATAGTTCCTTCCGGGTCACGCAGGACCGCCCTGCCTTTGGCGGGCAGTTTCCCCTGCAAGGATAAACGAACCCGCAAACAAGCTTCCTGGAAGTCCAGGGAAAGGTCAGTATGCACAAACAAGTCATTGATATGGGTTTCCGGCACCGCATACAGGTATACTTCCCGGAACAACCCGGAAAAACGCCAGAAATCCTGATCTTCCAGCCAACTTCCGGAACACCGTTTATATACCTGAACTGCCAGTTTATTTTCCCCCTCCTGTAAAAAAGGGGTAACCTCAAATTCAGAAGGGGTAAAGCTGTCCTCCCCATATCCTACAAAATGCCCGTTTAACCACACATAACAGGCGGATTCCGCCCCCTGCAAGGAGAGATAAACCCGTTTTCCCTGAAAGTTTGAGGGAACCGTTATATATTTTACATAGCTTCCCACCGGGTTATATTCCCAGGAAACCTCCGGCGGCTTTATCGGGCTGTACCCGTCCCACGGATAAGTGACATTGGTATATTGGCACTGGTCGTAACCTTGTAACTGGATATGTCCCGGAACTTGGATATCGGCCCAAGGGGAACAATCCATTTCCGCCTTAAAAAAGTCCGCAACAGATAGGGAGGGATTCTCGGCATAGTGAAATTTCCAGCTGCCGTTCAGGCTCATGCGCAGGGGCATTTTTTCTGACCGCAATGCCTGGGATTCTTCGGTATAAAAGGTATGATCTGAATGGGCGGGAATCCGGTTTACCGCAAATACTGTGGGGTCTTCTAACCAGGAAGAATCGTGTTTCATCAGGAAACTCCTTTCTAAAAGGAAAAATTGTTTTTCTATTTTACCACAGCCAAAAATGAAACAAAACCCTTCTTTTCCGGCTTATGAAAAAATTTTTCCACAGTTTTACCCCTAGCTGTGGAAAAACCTTCCCCTATCACAGAAAAACATCTGCAATGGAGGAAGGTTTTTATTCTTATCTATGTAAATTTAAGCACGGGAGCGCAGCCGGTTCAGGGCAAACGTCAGGAAAAACAGCACCGCCGCCACCAAAACAATGGTACCGCCGGCCGCAGTGCCCCAATAATAGGAAATAATCAGGCCGCACAAGCCGGAGAACATGGAAAACAACACGGAAAACCCATGATAAGACCGCATACTCCCCGCTACATTGCGGGCTGCCGCGGCGGGCAGCACAAGCAGGGAATTGATAATCAAAATCCCCACCCACTTGATGGATACCGTCACAATCAGAGCGATAGCGATGACAAACAGGTTTTTATACAGCCGCACATTGATCTTCTTGCTGACCGCCAAATCCGGGTTCAGGCTGGCGATCATCAAGCGGTTGAAGGCGAATATCCACAGAACCACAACGGCAACCAGTACCAGCAGCAAAAGGAGCAGTTCCCCGCTCTGAATGGAAAGGATATCCCCAATTAAATAATTGGAGTATTTGGAAAATCCCCCGTTGAGGGAGAGAAGCACCACGCCCAGGGCTACCCCCGCGGAAGAAAAAACACCGATGATGGTATCAGAGGAAGAAGTACCCGATTCAATAATCGCGGAGATCCCCAGGGCAAACAGCAGGGCAAACCCCAGCATGGAAATCAGGTAATTGTCAATACCCAGCATCACCCCAATGGCGATACCGGTCAGCGCGGAATGTCCCAGCGCATCGGAAAAAAAGGACATGCGGTTATTGACAATCATGGTCCCGGTCAATCCAAACAGCGGGGTGATAATCAGTACCGCCAGCAGGGCATTGAGCATAAAGTGGAACTGCGCCCATTCAAAGGGGAGCAGCTGCTGTAAAAAAGAATAAATAGCGTCCATTACCGTTCCCCTCCTATATCCAGCCCAAAGGTTTCCCTCACCGTGGGGTTATTGAGCACTTTATCGACCGTATTCTGCATCACGACGGTACGGTCCAGGAACGCGGCTTTTGTGGCATATTTTTTCACATGCCCGATGTCATGGGAAACCAGGATAATGGGCATGTGGTATTCACTGCGCAGCGATGTGACTAGTTGATAAAATACGCCGGTACCCTTGCGATCCACAGCGGAAACCGGTTCGTCCAGCAGCAGGAGATCCGGGATCGGGTCCAGGGCGTAGGCAAGCAGGATACGCTGTAATTCCCCGCCGGACAGGCTTCCCAGTTTTTTGTCAATCTGCGGCCGGGCCCCTACCTTTTCCAGCATTTGCTCAATACGCCTGCGTTCTGATTTCCGGTGCCCAAGCCACACCGGCAGGGAGCTGCGGTTGGCGCAGAACATATCGGCCACCGTCACGGGAGTGCTCCGGTCAAAAGCCAGGCTTTGCGGCACATATCCAATACGCGGGCGCTGGATCTGCCGGCCCTGAGCGTCAAAAAAAGCGATGGTCCCCGTATGGGGCATCTGTCCCATGATAGCCTTGAGCAGGGTGGTTTTCCCCGCCCCGTTCCTTCCAATGAGCGCTAAGATTTCCCCATGGTGGGCTGTCAGGGAAACATCCTGTAATATTACGTGACTGCCCCGTTTGACGCCCAGATTGCTAATCTGGATGCTGCAATGGCAGGGGCAGGATATCTGTTCCAGCATAATAAAAAACTCCTCCATAAAAATATCCATGCCAATCCTTTTGGTATGGCCGTGAAAAGACAGCGGCGGGCCGTTACTGCAAAGCGGTGAGCAAAACCTGTAAATTCTGTTCCATTATATTGAGATAAGCATCTTTGCTTTCCTCTCCGGAAACACCCGGATCCAACACATAAACATCCGCCTGTGTCTCATTGCTGATGATATCCGCGGCGGTCTTTGGGTACTGGGGTTCTACAAACAGCGCTTTTACTCCGGAAGAGCGCACCAAAAGGATGGTATCCGCCAATTCTCTGGCGCTGGGCTCGCTTTCCGGCTCCCGGTTGATGACCGCCGCGATGTGCAGGTCAAACTCCTGGGCAAAGTACGGAAACGCTTCGTGGAACGTGATAATATCCCGATGGGGAAGGCCGTCCAATTGCTGGTGCATCTTCTGCCTGAGCGCTTCCAATTTGCCCACATATTCTTCGCAATTGCTTTGATACAGCTGCGCATAAGCAGGATCCAGCTGCATTAGGCCGTCCCGGATATTTTCCACCTGTTGGATATAGTTGGAGATCGAAACCCATAAATGTGGATTATAGCCGGAATCATGGTGGTGCCCGTCCCCTTCATGGTGGGCTTCCCCTTCGGGTTCGTCTTCCCCGGAGGCGATCAGCGGGATTCCTGTACTGGAATTGATGACGGTCAGAGCGGGCAGTTCCTCCACCACCTTGTCCAGAAAAGATTCCATCCCCGCCCCGTTGATGACAAACGCGTCGGCACTCTCCAGATTTTTCATGTCGTCCGTCTGCATCTGGAAATCATGCAGACATCCGGTCTGCTGGCCCGCCATATTGTCCACCTGGATTTGCGGGATACCGTCGGTGAGATTCAGCAGCATAATATAAATAGGATAAAAAGAAGCCACCACTTTCAGGCGGGGCTCTTCTTGAGGAACCGGCTTCGCGCAGCCAGACATACCAGCTATCATGATACTTAATGCCAAACAAAAAGCGATTATTCTCTTCAATGCTCACTCCCGAAAGGCCTTTCCCTTGGGAAAATTCTTTCTTGTCTCTTAAAATTTTTAAATGCAAATGATTTGCATTTATCTTCCTTATCATACGCCACGAAAAAGGGCTTGTCAAGAAAATTCCAAGGATCGTCCTCTCTGTATAAAAAACTAACCCCCGGCTGAGAAGGTATAAGCTTCCGCTTGAAATTCCAGATATAAGGCGTTACAATAACAGCAAAGGGGGTGAGAACATGCCTACATGGAAAAATACCAAACAGCGCGAAGCTATTTTGGAGGTTTTGGCCAGCGCTCAAACGCCTTTATCGGCGGAAGAGGTATGCTGCCAGGTCAGCAAACAATACCCGCGCCTGGCGCTGTCCACCGTCTACCGGAATTTGGAGCGGTTCGCCGACGCTGGGATTTTGGAACGCTGCCTGTTTCATGACGGCATTACCCGCTACAGCCCAGCCCACGGGCGTCATGGGCATTACCTGGTATGCACTTGCTGTAACGCCAAGCTCCGTATCGGCGACTGCCCACTGGAAAATGTAGCGCAGAAACTGGAACAGGATACCGGCTATGAAATTTCCGGGCACGATCTCACTATTTATGGGATTTGCCCCCAATGCCGGAAAGAAAAATAATCAGAAGAAAAGTAACATGCTTCACCCTAAAAAGAAAAAATTGGTTTTTTACTGATTTTTGGTCTTTATTTCTTTTCTTTTCATAACTTTGTGGTATATTAAAGATAATTAAAGACAATAAGTTCAAATCCTATGAAAAAGACAGGAGGAATCTGTATGAAAACATTTCTAAAAATAGTGGGGGCCGCGGCCATTATCGGCGGCGTAGTATATGCCTGCATCAAATGGCTGGACCGCCACCCCAGGCATACTTGCCGGCCGGAAGAGGAAGACCTTCCCCCAATCGATGACGAATGGGATGATTTTGAGATTCCGGACGAGCCAGTGGAATACGACGCGGACAAGGACGCTGAGACCGTCCCGGATATCGAAGTAGAGATTGCGGAGGAATCAAAATGAGCATCAGTGAAGAACTCAGAAAAGTATTGTTGGCGGGAATCGGCGCGGTAGCTACTACCGCAGAGAAGTCCAAAGACCTGGTAGATGCGCTGGTTGCAAAAGGGGAACTGACCGTGGAACAGGGCAAAGTCCTCAACGAAGAGTTAAAACGCAATGTTTCCGAAAGCATCCAACAAGCTAAAGAAAAGAAGTCTGTCTGCTCCCAAAACAAGGTTCTGGAACAAATGGACCAGATGACCCCGGAACAACTCCAGCAGATTAAGGAAAAGCTCGAAAAACTGGAGAACCAATGATATGAGGCGGGCGGGCAAGCCGAAATCCCAAAAACAAAAAAAGAAAAGCGATTCCCCCAGTATTTCCCGTCTAAAGGAAATGCTGGGGGTATTGCGCCAGCATGACATTGTGCACGGGGTCAATCCGGAAAAACTCCGTCTGATTTTGGAGGATATGGGCCCCACTTATGTGAAGCTGGGACAAATTATGTCCATGCGGTCGGATATCCTGCCCCAGGCCTATTGCGACGAGTTGACGCGCTTGCGCGCGGATGTGAAGCCTATGCCCTTTTCCCAGGTACAGCAGGTGATTGAACAGGAGTACGGCGCCTCTTTACAGTCCATTTTTTCTTCCATTGATCCAGAACCCCTCGGGGCGGCCTCCATCGCCCAAGTGCACGCCGCCACATTAAAGGACAAAACTCGGGTAGTCGTGAAAGTCCAGCGCCCCGGTATCCGCGAGACGATGGCGCAGGATATCACTTTGATGAGAAAAGCGGTGCGCATCCTCAAAGCCGTGAGCGATCTTGGGGATACTTTGGATTTCTCCGCTATTATTGATGAGATGTGGATGGTCGCCCAGCAGGAAATGAACTTTTTGCAGGAATCCGGCCATATTGAGGAATTCAGCCGTTTGAACCGGGATATTGAGTATGTGTCCTGTCCAAAAGTAGACCAGTCCCTCACCACCAGCCGGGTGCTGGTGATGGAATACGTGGAAGGGATTCAAGTGGACGATGTCAGCGCCTTACATCAGCAGGGATATGACCTGAAAGAAATCGGCGTCAAACTGGCGGAAAATTATTGTAAACAGGTATTAGACGATGCCTTCTTCCATGCAGATCCCCATCCTGGAAACATCTGGGTGAGGGATGGAAAAATTGTGTGGCTGGACCTGGGGATGATGGGACGCTTGACCAGCCGGGACAAGCACTTGTTCCGGGCGGCCATCCGCGCTGTGGTCAACAACGATGTCTATGAGCTAAAAAATATTATTTTGACCTTGGGCGTGGTAAAGGGAAGGGTCAACCATACCCGCCTTTATACAGACCTGGATGATATGGTGCTCAAGTACGGGGACATGGATCTGGGCAGTATGAATATGGGCCAGATGGTCCAAGAGCTATTGGAGCTTGCCAGAAACAACGGGATCGGTATGCCTACAGGCGTCACCATGCTGGGCCGCGGGGTCATGACCATCGAAGGGGTGCTGGCCGCCTGCTGCCCGGAAGTGAGTTTTCTGAAAATTGTCAGCGCGCATCTTGCCGGGGAAGCCGCCAGCGATTTCGACCTGCAAAGGGAATTGCGCCATAAAGCCCGGGCCTTTTATAACCTGTTCAGCAAAGGGATCGAGATCCCAGCTCATCTGTCCGATGTGCTAAAAATGACCATCAAGGGCCAGACCAAACTTAACTTGGAGTTAACGGGCTCAGAAGAGCCTTTGGGAAATATTGACCGGATGGTAAACCGGATTATTGTGTGTATCATTACCGCCGCGCTTTTGATCTCCTCCAGCACCATCTGTACTACGGACATGAACCCCAAAATGCTGGGGATCCCCCTGCTGGGCGCTCTGGGATACATAGCTGCCCTGATCTTGGGCGGATGGCTGCTGATCCATATTTTAAGAAAGAGAAAATAAAGGGCTTGCAGATCTATTTTGCACGCCCTTTTTTGGTGACACCCCTGTACCCCAATCAAAAGACGGCGTTCCTATATGGGGGAAACAGAATGAGAAAGGAAAGGACATCCCTATGAATTATTTTTCCGCTTTGATCAAACCTGCCTCTTCCCTTTGCAATATGCGCTGTAAATATTGTTTTTACGCAGACGTCGCAGACAGCCGGGAAGTTCCTTCCTATGGGATTATGGATGAGAATACCATGAAATGCCTGATGGACCGGGTATTGGGGGAAGTCAAACCTCCCGCACAGGTGATCTTTGCCTTTCAGGGCGGGGAACCCACGGTAGCGGGGCTGGAATATTTCCGGGCTTTTACAAGCTATGCGCAGCAGCGCAATACTGCGGGCTGTGAGATCCGTTACGCCATACAGACCAATGGCCTGGTCTTAAACGAGGATTGGTGCCGGCTGTTCCAGGAATACTCTTTTCTGGTGGGCGTATCCTTGGATGGAGAGGAAAGCCTGCATAATTTCTGCCGTCCTGACGCCAAAGGGCAGGGGACCTATTCCCGGGTAAAGCGTTCTATCCAGCTCCTAAAACAGTTCCATGTGGAATACAATATCCTTTCCGTTGTCACCAAACAGGCGGCGAAGCATCCCCAGAAGGCCTTCCAATTTTATCGGAAAAACGGATATGAGTTTGTCCAGCTGATCCCCTGCCTGCGCCCGCTGGACGCCCAAAAGGACGGCCCTTGCGATTTAACGCCCCGCCTGTACGCGGATTTTATGAAACGTTTCTTCCAATGCTGGTTTGAAGCCCTGCAAAAGGGGGAATACCTAAGCGTACGGCAGTTTGACAATATCCTGATGATGATGCAGGGACACCCTGCGGAACAATGCGGTATGATGGGAAAATGCACGCCGCAGTTTGTGGTGGAAGCGGATGGTGGCGTATATCCCTGTGACTTTTATGTGCTGGACCGCTACCAGTGCGGCAACGTGCGCGAGCAGGGATTGCAGGAGCTGGCCAGATCCCAGGGAATCCAGCGTTTTTTGCAGGACGCCGAACCGCAGCATCCTTTGTGCGCTTCCTGCCGGGTATACGGCCTTTGCGGAGGGGGCTGCAAGCGTTACCGTTCCTTTTACGCTTCCGAACCAGGATACTGCCCATGGCAGGATTTCCTTTACGCCACGGTGGACCGTTTCGCCATGGCGGCCCGGAGGGGATGAAAAATAAAAAGCCCTGTAAAGTAATGATAGGACTATATAAGAGCATATAATAAAAGAACAGGGGGATGCTCCACCTGTTCTTTTTTCATAGGTCTTTCCATTCAGATGATTATAATATTCCCCTTCCAGGCCAAGCGCTGCACGGCAGTAAATCGTACTGTCGCAATGCTTGTGCCAAGTATGCAAAAAGTTTACAAAAATGATACTGGTAAACCTTAAAAAGATATGGTATAATTTAGATATAATTAAAAGATATAATACTAAAAAACTAGTATGAATCACATAACTCATTTCATCATTTCATTTTTTATGATCAGAGAGGGGTGTTCTTATGGAAAATAAAATTATTATCACCATTGGCCGGCAATTTGGAAGCGGCGGCTCGGAAATCGGCAAGAAACTCGCGAAGGAATATAACATTCCTTTTTACGATAAAGAGATTTTAACAGAAGCTGCCAAAAAGAGTGGTTACAGCGAGGAATTGTTTACCGAACGGGACGAGAGAAAGACTGGCAGCCTGCTGTTTTCTCTTTCTACCGGAGCATACCCCATGGGGGGCCCCCTTTCCTATTTATATGACCTTCCATTAGACGACCGGCTGTTCCTAGCACAGATTGACGCCATGAAACATATCACCAAACAGGGCTCCTGCATCATTGTGGGCCGTTGCGCGGAATATATCCTTCGGGATGATCCCGGCGTGGTCAGCGTGTTTATCCACGCGCCTTTAGAAACACGTGTAAAACGGATCAGCAAGCTTTATCAGCTCACCCCGCAGAAAGCGGAATCTCTGATTCTAAAGACCGATAAGCGCCGGGCACAGTATCACAATTACTATTCCATAGATAAGTGGGGCGACGCTACCGCTTATCATATGTGCGTCAACAGCGGTATTTTAGGCATTGACAAATCGGTGAAATTGATCCGGAGCCTGGTCGATCTTTCCCGTACATAGCCATTGATTGTAAAAAGAAAGGCCCGGTTTATGCTGGGCCTTTTGGATTATATATGATATATAACAACTGGATTCAAAATCCCATAAATGGTTGTTATCACGCATAGAACCGCCGTCAGCAGGAAAAGTATAATACAAACTTTTTTCCTGTATTTGGATCGATATATCTTTTTCTTCTTAAGATTCCCGCACTGGGACAGCAGAAACGATGCGAACTCATCCTGCGTCCCGCCGAAAATGCTCCCCTTATCGATCAGCAGGCAAAGCTCATAATTTAAATTGAGAATAAAATAATGATGGCTTTCATAAATGGAACGTATCTGATGATATCCATAAGAGCGCGTCCGCCTATCATTGATGTCCTCAAAGTGATCCGGATAAAAATGTATGGTTTCCTCCAGTTTTTCTTTACCAGACGCCAACATCAGCCGCCGAAATTCCCTTCTGGACCGTACCCGCAACAAAACATATAAAACGATGCCAACCGCGCAAAAACATCCGCTGTTGCTTTGCAGTAACGTATATTCTCGCTGCCATATCAATACAGTAAGGGCACTGATAATTATCCAAATGAAAAGGACAATCTCCACGACAAAAACTCGGGTATAAAAATGGGCGGTCTGCCATTCGTCATACCCCTTTTCTCCCATCCGACACTCTGTGGAATAAATAAATCGCTCCTTTTTCTCTTCCAGCAGACTTTCCTCTTGTCCTGTTTTGGGGTTGGTATGAAATTCTTTCATAGCTATTTATTCCACTCCTCAAAATGATCTTTTCTTTAAGATAAAATAAACAGCATAAAAAATCAATATATCGTGAAATTTTTTCATTTATTTTATAGGTTTATGTGTTATGTTGTATAATCGCTTTTCCTACTTTCCGCTCATGCCGCGGGGGCACCTTCTTTCTCTGCCGTCAGAGAAAGAAGGCAAAGAGAACGCAAAGGGGGGAATCATGTTTCCCCCCTTTGAACCCCTTACAAAGTCGCTGCGGCGGGTCGCCTAAGAAAATCCGGAAAGTATGCCGGCTCCGGTGAGCGGCTTTGCCGCTCAAGTCGCCGACATACCGTTAGGTTTTCGCCCATCTGGGTTATTCCCATATGACTAGAAAAACAAACAATAACCGTTTTCAAAAAACAGCAGGAAAAAATGGAAATACAACGTTTTTGAAGAAAGGAATTATTTTTTTAAGGATTTTGAATATCGTTAGAAATCAAATAAACAAAGGAGGGTGTTCTATGGAAAGGCAAACTTCTGTCCCCCGAAAAAGTTTTCAGGAAAAAGTATCCTGGTTTTTTACTGGATACGCCGATACCCGCGCGGAAAAAATCCTCTATTTTATCAAGCGCCTGCTCTGGCTTTGTTTTGTGACTTCGGCCATCCGTTACCTGATTGAATTTTTTATCGGGATCTTTACCGGCAACGGATTTGTCGCCCTTTCCCTCTTGATCCCCGCCGGAATCAGCGCAGCTGCGGCTTTTCTCTTTTTCCGGTTTGATTGACCCTACTCAAGTAAAGGAAGGGGAACCCCTCGCTAGGGTTCCCCACGGTCAAACCGTCCCCCGGACGGTTTGGTCTCCCCTCCTGAGCTTTGGGAATCCTTGGGAATTTCGCCCATTACAATGGGCGAGGAAGGGCTCCGCCCCTCCACCCCGCCACCTTTGAAAAGGTGGGTGAAACTTTCCTGTTCCATCGCTGACAATTTTAGATCCTTTTGAAAAAATAGAGAAAACGAGGTACCCTTCTTCTTTTGGGTGCTCTCCCTTTAAAGCTATACCTTTCGGCAAGCAAAGGAAGTGGCCAGGATGATACATCCTGGCCACTTCCTTTTATGCTCCCTGTTATGTTCTTCCGAACTCCGACAAACGCAGCTCTTTATTGTGCTCCTCCGCCCAACGGATGCTCCATTCATTGGCAAAGAGCAGCAAATGGTTGCCCTTTAAATCCTGGATCCGCTTGGTATCCGAGCTTAAGTTCAAGGTTTTTGGGTCCAAATCCTCATTTTCAATCCAACGGATATACTGGTACGGCAACCCTTCCATCCGGATATCCACGTTATATTCGTTTTTGAGCCGGTACTCCAGCACATCGAATTGCAGGGTCCCCACGACGCCCACAATCACTTCCTCCATACCGCCGCCCAATTCCTGGAAGATCTGAATGGCGCCTTCCTGGGCGATCTGGGAAGTGCCCTTGATGAACTGTTTCCGTTTCATGGTATCCACCTGGCGCACCAGAGAAAAATGTTCCGGCGCGAAGGTAGGGATCCCTTCAAAGGCGAACTTCTTGGAAGGGGAACAGACCGTATCCCCGATGGAAAAAATACCGGGATCAAAAACGCCGATGATATCCCCGGCATAGGCCTCGTCGATGACCTCACGGTCCTGAGCCATCATCTGCTGGGGCTGGGAAAGGCGCATTTTTTTTCCTCCCTGGATGTGCTGCACTTCCATCCCTTTTTCAAATTTTCCCGAACAGATGCGCATGAAAGCGATACGGTCCCGGTGGGCTTTGTTCATATTGGCCTGGATCTTGAAAACGAATGCCGAAAAATTGGAGTCAAAGGGGTCTACTTCCCCCTGGTCACAATGGCGGGGCAATGGCGGCGTGGTCATTTTCAAAAAGTCCTCCAAAAAGGGTTCCACCCCGAAATTGGTCAGCGCGGAACCAAAGAATACCGGGGACAATTTCCCATGGCGCACTTGTTCCAAGTCAAACTCGTCCCCTGCCCCGTCAAGCAACTCAATATCGTCCACCAGGGTATCCCGGTGTTCTTTTCCGATCAACTGTTCCAGGCTGGGATCGTTGATATCCACTTCTACCGCATCCACTTCCCTCTGCCCATTGTTAGCGGTAAACGCCAGGATTGTCTTTTTCTGCCGCTCATATACGCCCTTGAATTCTTTTCCAGAACCGATGGGCCAGTTGATGGGGCAGGTCTTGATCCCCAATTCCTGCTCGATTTCTTCCAGCAAATCGAAAGGGTTGCGGGCTTCCCGGTCCATTTTATTAATAAAGGTAAAGATGGGAATATCGCGCAGCAGGCAGACTTTAAAAAGCTTCCTGGTCTGGTTTTCCACGCCTTTGGAGGCGTCGATGACCATCACAGCGGAATCCGCCGCCATCAGGGTACGATAGGTATCCTCTGAGAAATCCTGGTGGCCGGGGGTATCCAAAATATTGATACAGTAATTTTCATACTGAAATTGCATCACCGAAGAGGTTACGGAAATACCCCTCTGCTTTTCTATTTCCATCCAGTCGGAAACCGCGTGTTTTGCCTTTTTCCCTTTCACCGCTCCTGCCAGGGTAATAGCGCCTCCATAAAGCAAAAATTTCTCCGTCAGGGTCGTTTTTCCCGCGTCGGGGTGCGAGATAATCGCAAAAGTCCTTCTCCGATTGATTTCCTGTTGTAACTGCTTTGACAAATCTCTTTCCTCCACTCAAAAAAGAGTTCTCCAAAAGCCCCTCACCAAGGCATTTTTTAAGAGCGCTCACACCAATCTGTTTTCATCGTAACTTTTTTATTGTAAAGCTTTTCACAAAAGCCGTCAATGGGCAATCCCTAGGATTTTCTCCAGGATATCGGCGATTTTATTCACAATTTGCCTGACCGTTCCCCTCTTTCCTCAAAAAAGGAGGGGATACACAAGCTTATAACAGCTCGTGTATCCCCTTTCTTTAAGTAACTCTTTACTTAGGATCTAAGCAACTATGATCCGGTATCTTGCGTCCGGAGATCACCGATTGATATAAGCGGTATCCGCCGCTCAGGTTGTAACAGTCAAAACCATATCCTGTAAGCATCCGGCAGGCTACATAGCTGCGTAGGCCGCTGTGGCAATGGACGTATACCGGTTTCCCCTGGGGCAGCTCCTGCCACCGGGAACGCAGTTCATCCAGAGGGATATGAAGGAACCCTTCGATGTGGCCCATGGCGCGCTCGCTGGGGGTGCGCACATCCAAAAGCGTGACGCTCCCGTCCCTGGGCAATTGGTCCACATCATGCCAATGGAACGTCTTGACTTTTCCGGTCAATACGTTTTCAATGGCGAACCCCGCCATGTTCACCGGGTCCTTTGCGGAAGAGTAAGGCGGCGCGTAGCAAAGTTCCAGCTGGGTCAAATCAAACGCGGTCATGCCTGCCCGGATGGCCACCGCCAGCACGTCGCAGCGCTTGTCCACCCCTTCCCCGCCTACAATCTGGGCGCCTAAAATCTTCCCGGTCGCTTTCTCGTAGATGACCTTTACGGACATCGGGACGCTGCCCGGATAATAGCCCGCATGGGACGGGGAGTAAGTAAACATCTTGTCAAAGGAAAAGCCCTCTTCTTTCGCGGTCTTCTCATTGACGCCAGTGGAGGCCACCGTAAGGTCAAATACCTTGAGAATGGAGGAGCCCTGGCTTCCCATATAACGGCTGGGAATCCCGCAAATGTTGTCCGCCGCTATCCTTCCCTGACGGTTGGCCGGCCCGGCCAACGGGATAAATCCTTTGTTCCCTGTCACAAAGTTTGTAATTTCTACAGCGTCTCCCACCGCGTAAATATCTTTCAAGTTGGTACGCATATGTTCGTCTACCATGATACTTCCCCGCCCATTGCATAACAGGCCGGCTTTCCGGCAAAACGCAGTATCTGGTTTTACCCCTACGCACAATACCCCCATGTCGGCTTCCAGTATCCCGCTGTCCAATACAAAGCGCAGCTGTTCACCTTTTGTCTCAATGGCGGTTACCTGCCGTCCCAGGGCCAGCTTTACCCCTTTTGCCTGTAAATGCAGATGCACGTCGCAGGCCATATCTAAATCTAAGGGCGCGATCACATGGTCGGCCATTTCTACAATGGTCACCTCAACCCCGGCTTGCGCCAGGTTTTCGGCCATCTCCACCCCGATATAACCGCCGCCGATTACTACGGCTCGTTTTGGGGATTGCTGTTTCACGAACTCCTTAATTCTGACGGTATCCGGGATATTCCTCAGGGCAAATACTTTTTCCTGATGCAACCCTTTCATCGGGGGAACAATTGGCTGGGCTCCTGGAGAAAGGATTAATTTATCATAATTTTCCTGATACGTCCTATTTTGATCCGCCACGGTAACGGTTTTCTGCTCGGGATCCATTTCGACCGCTTCGCTGTTTACCCGTACATCCACATGGAAACGGGCATAGAAGCTCTCCGGCGTCTGAAGGGTCAAATCTGACTTTCCCTTGATATCTCCCCCTATATAGTAGGGCAACCCGCAATTGGCAAAAGAAATATAAGGGCCCTTCTCCAAAAGGATAATTTCCGCGTGTTCATCCAGACGGCGCAAACGCGCCGCGGCGGATGCTCCTCCAGCTACGCCTCCTACAATAATCACTTTCATTTACTGTTCCTCCTTTTCTGTCAATTTTGGTAGGTTCAGTGTATCATATTTTTTTACTTTATAAAAGCTTTTCCATACATAAATAGTGTCTTCCAATTATCCCTATAAAAACAGCGCTGATATTTTGTATTACCATAACCTAACAATACAAAAATTCAACGCTGTTTCCTAATATCTCAATGATATTTTAAAAGGATTCTATGATCATTTTTCTTTTCACAAGTATAGATTTGTCAGCTCAAACACCCTCATATAAAATATATGAAATCACTTTGACAAGAATTTTAAGCCTAATAAACCGATCCGTCAAAAGAATCAAAAGCAAATTTTTTAGGCCAACTTTTTCCCTTGATTTAAGACTTGTTCCAAGCCTTCCTGCAGAGAATAAAATTCTTGTAAAGCTAATTTTAAACATTCTTTTCCCTGAGAAGTAATCTGATAATATAATTTTTCATCTTGTCTTATTCTATTGACCGCCCCAGCTCTTTCCAATATTAATAAAGTAGAGACTACTTGCCACAAGGGAAAAACATGGTTACTCTCCTCATGGATGGCCACACTTATTTCATAGCCAGTCTTTGGTTTATCCAATAAATTCAGTACCATTAAACGCCTGGTTAATTCCATATAACGATCTCTAAAATCTTGTGCGAAATCTTTGCTATTTGTTGCCATGATTCATAACCCCTTTTCATTGATTTATAGTTTAAAAAATAGATAATACTTTTTAAAATACAATAGAAATCAATTATAAACGCTAAAGATATAAATTTAAAGATCTGTAATATTTATTATATTTTAATTTTACTATAAAATAAAAAAAGATACAATCCTTTTCACGATATTTTTTATAATTATTTCGTTTTAAGTAATAATAAGTAAAGAAAAAGAGAACAGTTGCCTGTTCTCTTTCGAAAATTTTCTTCTTTTTTTCAAAATATCTGTATAAAAAAGTAATCTTTAAATTAAATTGGAAATATTATCCTTTTTTATGTAAGGATTGAATAAAAAAAGTAATCCCCAAATAAACTAGATAAGCCCCTATCATACTTACCCACAAGGACGTAATCCCGACCGGATTGACAACTAGAAAAAAGCCAAAAGCAATATGGATAAAACTCTGTACAAACAGCCAAGCACAACGATCGCCCGCCTGGCGGGAGGAAATGGCCCGGTTCATTTTCACAGCGCCGGAACCCAATGCCCAGATTCCGAATATTGTCCCAAAAACAGACGCAGGCATGGATGGATAAACCAAAAAAGCCAAACCCACCACTGCCGCAATCACCCCTGTCAGCAACATCGGCATAGGCAACGCCCCCATCATCTTATAAAGGCGCACGCTCCGAACAATTTGTACCGCTCCAAATACCAGAATGGGAATTCCCAGCGCAAGAGAAAGAACCCCCAATATCATCCCGGGTAAAAAAAGCGCTATTAACCCCAGTAAAATCAATAGGATTCCCAAAGAACATTCCGGCCATTTCCAGGAGTGATCCCACCACTGTTTCATTTGTCATCCCTTCCTTTCAGAATGGCGTATTAATCCCGCTACATAATATCTTTTTTCTTTTTAATAAAGTACCAGAGTGTCCCCCCAGACAGAACCTTTACACTCAAAACTGTCTTCCGTATTTTTCACTGTGTCATAGATCGTATAATATTCAAAATCATCGTGTTCGTTGTCGTCGGTTACTGTTTTTTTCGTGATGAGAAATCTATCTTCCACGCAGCTAACCAACTCCCCCAGTTTCTTTTCATACTTCGTTTGAATGTTACTATTGACAATTCCGGTAACGACTACTGTATCGTCCTCTTTTTCTTCCAGCCGGTATACTTTCGCGCCGTTCTTTTCAAAGTAATAGCGCCAATTTTCCTCTCCGGGCTGTTCCAGGTCAGTCAGTACTTCTATGGTGCCGTCTTCCTTATCATAGGAACAGATTCGTTCCCCTCCTGTGGGGAAGTGTTTCGCCTTGAAGTAAATGCTCCGGCTGTCCATACCGGTGAACCGCACCATGCCGTTGACATCCGCTGTCATGATAGGGCGCCTGCGAAAGTCCTCTTCCCCCTTTTGGATTCCCTCAATCAGCTCTTCTACCGGAAGGATCCATAAGGAATCCCGGATATCCGCATGAATCCATCTAGCATTCCGATAGCAGCGTTGTTTGAGTTCTTCATCCCCATAGGGTTCCAGTAATAGGACCTGTCCGCCTTCCTGGGTGGAAAACAGCAGGAAATCCTCTTCCTGCCTCCGGCACAGCCGCAAATTTTTAATGAAGAACTTTTCCTCTTTCTCAATGTCATATAGATAAGCTACCCTGTTGCATCCAGTCACTTTCTGATATTCTTTGAATAGATCCGCGCATTCCCCATCAGATTGTGTATAGATAAGAATGTGCCGTTCATCCAGGGCTTTGCTCCCGGCAAACCCTCCAATACAGTGCAGCTGGGTCCGCACGGTCTCTTGCCCTGTCTCCTTGTCGACACGGAACGCCCATACCCGGTTGCCTCCGTTTTCCAGCAGAAGGACAATGCTGTTGGCAAAGGAATAAATGTGCTGTACAAAAGTAGGGTCTTCTAAGGAATAGTGTGTGATCACCCGTTCCCGCCTGGTAGCGCGATTGTATTCCAGCAAGAATAAATTATTATGCCCTTCTTCATTTTTTTCTTCCGCATAGTAAATAAAGTCTTTATTGACTTCAATTAGTTCTACATTGCGTAAGGTAAAAAAGCTTCTGATATCTACAACAGTCATAGCATCTCTCCTTACCTTTCCCTTTATCCATATTGTTTTATTATAGCACACCCCTGTTCTCTTTTCATCCTGATTAAAAAAAATTTAAGAAAAGAGCCCCGTCCTTTGTCTCTTCCTTGATTTTACAGATAGATTTCATCTTTTTCCGGGAACCTTCTATAGCCATTGCTGACAAAAAATAGTATAATGAATATATCTTTCCTATTGGGAAGCATCTTGGAATTGTAACATAACGGAGGAATCTTTTGTGAAACAGTACCTTCGCTTTCTCTTCTTATTCTTCCTTTTGGCCGGGGTTATCTTAATTTTCAGCGGATGCGGTACAGAACCCTCTACCCAAATGACAATGGAAAAAGATTTTTCCGGCCAGCGCTCTATGAGTTGTACCCTCTCCAGCAACGACATTTCCCAGATCAACGGAGGGGAAGCTGCTTTGGACGCACTTATACGGCAGCAATGTCCCCAAAGCCTTTCCTGGACCAAACAGACGCAGAATCAAAATATCACTTATACCTTTACCCTTTCCTTTTCCGATCAACAGGATTACCGGGATAAAATAGAGTCTCTCCTTGGGCAGGAATGTTACCTACTGTATGCCGCCCCTGATGGAATTTTTACCCAGGGGGTACGCCTAGAAGAAAATTTTTCCAGCGGTGATCTCATGGAATGGCTGGATGAAGCACTGGTTGACAGCGGCCTGTGCAGCGGGGAACCTTCTTTCTTTTCTGGAGGGACTTCCCAGGTCTCTATCGATGGGCAAGTCTTTTCCTCCCAGGACCGGATCCATGTCCAGGAGCTTTCTTATCATCCGGTGAATAAAATTACCATCCGAACGCATTTAACAGAGGGGGAAACCTTTGACCGTACCATTTCCATCTCTATCCCGGAAAGCTCCTACAGTCAGTTAAGGGAATCCTTGCAATCATACTTAAATGACTTGGTCCCCTCCGGCGGTTCCAGCCACTGGGAAAATAGTGCTGCCGGCCATACATTTGTTATTTCTTTTACCGCCCAAAACAGCCAGGATTTGGAAAAAATGACTGCCCAAGCGCTGGACACGCCTTCCGCCCAAAGTGTGGTAGAGCAGCAAAAAGAAACCCTTTTCGACAGTCAGACGGTCTTTACGGAACGGATCAACCTTTCTTCTTTCCTCTCTAACCGGGAGGGGAAAACCTATGTGGAATATATTTTTGATGCTGACAGTTCTTCCGGGATTTCCACAGCCCAAATGTGGAAGGACGGGCAGTGGATGAACATAGACAGCTATGTGGACGATTCCCAGTTTGTCCTACAGGAAGACAGCTCCTTATTGCAGGTCCGCCTGCAAAGCCAAAACGAATTCACCATAGAATCTATGGCAATCGATATGCATCGTCTTTCAGAAGGCTTGTTTCACCGGGACATTGCCCTTACCTTTTCTGGGGAATCGGGTAACCAGGGGGCGCGGACGGCTGCCCGTTACTTCCAGGGATTGGATATCTCGGGGCTTTCCACATCTGTAGAGGATCACCGCTGTATCCTTTCCATGGAAGGAGCCCCCAGCGAGCTCACTGAGATTCTCTCCTCCCTCTTTGGAACAGGAAACGAGGTTTCCCTTAGCAACGGGGACGGCTTTCAGTTATACCACTCCACCTCTGTTAACGACCAAGTCAATTTGGAATCCTTTTTACAGCAATCCGGTTATACCGGGGCTGTTTCTTACTCTTATACTGGAGACCAGGTCATCTCTTCCCTGACCCAGGACCGGAGCGACAGTGTGCAGTCTATCCGTGTCAATGACATGACAACCCAGCAGGTTATCCCCCCTGATGGAAAAACCCTTCTAACCGCTACTGTCAAGTGGCTCAACGGCTGGTTTGTTGTTATGTTATGCATGGCCGCCTTGTTGGGATTATTTCTCGCCTGCGGGATTTCGCTTATAATCCGCCGCCATTTTGTCATTCGCCGGGAATCTTCCCGTCCTGTCCCCGCGGAGGAGTTCCCAACATTAGAACAGAAATGTTCCGCCTGCGGCGCTCAGCTTTATCAGGGGATGCTGTTTTGTACCAAATGTGGGTTCCCCATTTCTAACCAAGAAATGAAACAGGAACCTTCCTTACAGAAAGAATCAAAGAAACGGGGCAAAAAACGTCATGATACAACGTAAATATGGCTGGACTTTAGAAGTTGATATTCATGGGATGCACGCTGCGGAAGCCAAACGCCAGTTGGAGCTTCTCCTGGGCCACGTGGGAAAGGATATCCGGGAAGTGATAGTCATCCACGGGTATCATGGGGGGAAAATTTTACAGGAAATGGTCCGTGTGGAATTAAAGCACCCCCGTATCCAAAGGAAGTTGCTTTCTCTTAACAGCGGGGAGACAACACTGGTATTAAAGCCCAAAAGCTAAACATTTCGTCCCATATAAAAACTGGAATATCTTCTCAGAGATTTCCCCAACTAGAAAAGTTTGTAATGGAAATAGCCTTTGATGCAGGATAGAACGGCATCAAAGGCTATTTGTTTTCCATATCTTTTAGGGCAGCACCGCTCAATGGGCAGTGTTTGTCTGTTCCCCTTGTTCCCTCACCCGAAACCCTTATGCTTTGGGCAATGGTACCCTTTTATTTTTCGAATTTCTTCCTTTTCATGCCTTTTCTTTTCCCTTAAAAAACAGGGCGCCTTTTATCCTAAAAACAACAAAAAGGAACCCAGAAAGCTTTTGCCTTCTGGGTTCCTGAAAAATTTTCATTTCCTTCTTGTTTTATTCCCCTTGGCGTACACGGTCACTGGTGCTCGGCATGGTACCTTCGGGAATGATATCGTTATAAATAAAGTCCTCGAGATCCTGACGGGCCTGTTCTATATCGGGGATAATCAATACCGCCCCGCCAAGTTCCTGCACGGTCTTTTCTTCTATATTATTATTGGTTGGGAGACGGAATTCTTCTATTTCATAGTTCATATACGTAGGGGCTTTGTAAATAAGCTGGCTGAGTTCCTGGGGATTCATATCTGTATTCACATAAGGCATCATACTGGCGGCGATCCGCAGCATACTCACTACGTCAGTATTTTTAAACCCTTCGATGGTAGCCCGGATAACATCCCTCTGGCGCGCGGTACGTCCATAGTCCCACATACCAGAAGAACGGTTTCTCGCATGGACCAGCGCTTTGCCGGAATCCAACTTGTAAGTACCTGCCCCACCGGTCAAAGGGTTCCCGTCATGCCATCTGTCATTGATATATTCTACTTCGGATTCTGTCAGCGTAACCTCTACGCCGCCTAAAATATCAATAACCTTCCGGAAACATTCAAAGTTTACTTCCGCATACTTGTCGATATTGATACCAAAATTACGCTCAAGGGTCTCAATCACCAACGGGACGCCCCCAGCATTAAAGGAGGAATTCAGCTTGTACCGGTAAATCCCATTTTTGCCTGGGATATCCACCACAGTATCCCTCATAAAGGAAGTCATCTTTAATTTCTGATGTTTGTTGTCAATAGAAATCAGCATCATGGTATCGCTGTTGCCGTCATCGTCGGCACCCACCAGCAGAATATTGTAAACATCTTTATCACTGATCAGATCATCCGTCAAATTATCCCCTGCGCCGGGCAGAATTTCATTGACTTCATCCTTTGTCAAACCGCTGGGTAAAAGATTGTTATCGTTTACTTCACCATCGCCCAAAGGCTTATACATGGAACTTAAGGCGCTGTGCCCCCATACCATCAACCCTCCCATGGCGATAAACAGCACGCAGAACACAATAATCACTGTGTTGACTACCTTTCTGCCCACTGACGTTTTCTTTTTCTTCTTTCCCATGATACGTCCCTTCCTTTCTGCCGGCACCCTCTTGGGGCTAGGAATTGGAATAAAAAATTTTTTAAGGGAGGCGTTCCCCTTTTTAATAACATTTCCATTTTTTCTGTCCCAAATCACAAAGATATCCAGTCTAGTGCGTAATTTATACGATAGTTACTGTAAGTAAAAAGGGGGTGTGGGGGCAGAAAAAAGCTACGCAGGTCATTATACATCATTTTTCTGGAATAATCAAATGGAAACTCCCGAAAAATCCCGGTATTCCATAAACATCATGCAATAAATTTGTAAAAATAACATGAAGGATTATATAACAAATTTTCGTTCTCTGGAATATCGCTTTGATCAAAATCACCATATATAAAGTTTTGTAATTGTTTTCTTACCTGTTCCATATCCTGAATACAAAAAATCTCTTTCCTTCCTTCCTCGCTCAAAGCAGCATTCTTCTCATAATCTTCTCCATTGGGCAAGCAATAGAGAAAAAACTCATATTGCGAGTAATCCAGGCATCCAATCAATAGCTTTCCCAACTCATCCAATTGGATATCCGTAGAAATCATAGAGGTGGAGTCTACCGCCAGCTTTCCCAGGCAGACCATATCATTGGTTGTCTGAACCCGTTGAAGAGTGGCCAAAATCACATCACGCATCCTGTCCACTGAATCAAAATCATGTACCTGCGCGGTACGGTTCTGGGCATGGCAGAAAGCCTGCTGTCCAGATAAATTATAAGTCCCGGCCCCTTCCAGTTTTTCCGGGCAATCTGTATGCTGGTTGATATAATCTGCTTCCGCTTCGCTGAGAGTCAATTCTATCCCTCCCAGCTGATTGATTAACGCCGGAAATTGTTGAAAATCAATTTCAATATAACGGTCGATCCCAATTCCAAAGTTTTGTTCCAAAGTCTGTACCGCCAGTTTTGGACCTCCGCAGGAATAAGCCACATCCAATCTGTCATCCCGTTCCGTTTCCGGTATCCTGACCCATAATTCCCGTGGAAAAAAAGTAAGCTTGATCTGTTCATGAAGTTGATCGATCGTAAGCAGCATCAAATCTGCCCGTTTTTCCTCCTCAGAAATAATCAAAAGGATGTTGGCATATTCCTTCTTGTATTCCACGGGCAAGGAAACAGGGGAAATTAAATTCATTGCGGGCGGCTCCTCTCCCTCAAAAGTAACCTCCGATGGGGTAGAATCCAGGGAACCATCTGCCGGTATGGGTCCTTCCGGCAGGGGTTTGTACATATCCTGCCAGGCTTGATAGCCTATCGCAATTCCTCCGGCGGCAAATCCTATGAGTAAAAAAAACATACAAAGGCAAACCAGCCATATCCTCTTTCTCTTTTTTTTATTTTGGCACGTATCGGTCAGCAGTTTTTTTCCACTGCTCCGTTTGATAAAACGTCTCATCCGTTTACGCTCCTCTTTCTACCGCAGCTGAATAAAGCCACGGGGCTTTCCTGTTTTACGGTTTCCTCAAACAGCGCTGTTCATTCTTAATTACTCCTGTTCGTCCAGGGTCAGGCTGTAGGACGGCAGAAATTCCTCTAAAAAGCAGTTGATCTCCGGTAACGCCATATCCTCGAGGGATGTCCGTAAGGCGGCTTCTGCCCGGGCAAATTCCGTGTTTCCCATGCGGCGTTCCTCCACGCACTTAATCAACGCGGACAGCTTGTCCGCCGCTTTTACCAACGGTATCAGTTCTTTATCCTGTTGTGTGTGTCCCAGAAGGCTTTCATAATCCGGTCTCAAATCCCCCGGCAGCAAAGATAGAAGCTTTTCCTGAGCCGCCTGTTCCACTTCACGATAGGCGTCCCGGATTTTCGGGTTATCATATTTGACTGGGGTGGGAAGATCCCCGGTATAAATCTCTGTAGCATCATGAAAAATTCCCAGCAGGGCCGCCCGCTCCGGATCTGTATTCCCGCCAAACCTCCGGTTACGCAGCACCGCCAATGCATGGGCCAAAACTGCCACATCCAGACTATGTTCACTGATATTTTCTTCCCGGGTATTGTGCATAAGCCCCCACCGGTTGATGTATCTCATCCTGAACAGTACAGCGAAAAAATGGCTTTGTTCCATGCCGCCCTTCTCCCTTCTCTTTTATGTGTACTATTCATTATAATACAAATTGGATTTTTTTACATGAACATTTATGAAGTCCCTCGGTAAATTTTTTGTAAAAATGTATTATTTTTTTGTAATAATCATGTAAAGTCCCGTTTGGCCTTCCCTGTATAATTTCCAGATTTTTACCATTTTATTGTTTTTTAATTGCCTCTAATGGGGTGACATGATATAATAAACAAAAAGATTTTAGATAAAATTCCATATTTTATGGTATCAGAAATGGGTGATTTTTTAGGATGGAAAATATTTTTATGATGAAAAGAGGAGGGAATCTATTGTGTATCCAATGAGGTTGCAAAGTTTTTCCTACAAAAACCGGTATTTTCTCAAAGCCTTTCTATTGGGAGTTGCAGTGTCTTTCCTTTTCTTCCTCCCTTTTATTATCTATGACCAGGGGTATTTCCTCTACTATGGGGATTTTAACGTCCAACAGGTCCCTTTTTATCAGATGATCCATGACGCCATACGCAGCGGGAACTTTTTCTGGAGCTGGACTACCGACCTAGGCGCCAATACCATCGGTTCCTATTCCTTTTATTTGTTGGGCAGCCCCTTTTTCTGGCTGACCCTTCCTTTCCCCAGTGAAGCCGTCCCCTATTTGATGGGCCCCCTGCTGGTCCTGAAGTTCGGGTGCGCTTCCCTCACCGCTTATATCTATCTGCGCCGTTATGTCCGGGAACAAGGATATGCCTTGATCGGGGGTATGTTATACGCTTTTTCCGGTTTTTCCGTATATAATATCTTCTTTAACCACTTTCATGAGGCCATTGTCATATTCCCCCTGCTGCTGGCGGCGTTGGATGAATATATGTACCATCGGCGCCGTGGTGTTTTTGCCGCCGCAGTCTTTGCCAGCTGTTTATTTAACTATTATTTCTTCGTGGGACAAGTAACCTTTGTCATCCTTTACTGGTTTATCCGAATGTTCGCGAAAAGCTGGAAAATATCCGTCAAAGATTTTTTGTGGTTGTTCTTTGAGGCTGTGCTGGGCGTAGCTGGGACCGCTGTCCTTTTGTTCCCCACCATCTTGGCGGTCACGCAAAATCCCCGAGTAGACAATCCCCCACAGGGATGGAACGCCCTTTTATACGGCTGGGAACAGCGTTATGTCCATATCCTGCAAAGTTTCTTTTTCCCGCCGGATATCCCCGCCCGGCCTAATTTCACCCCGGATTCCGAAGCCAAATGGGCTTCCCTGGGCGCTTGGCTGCCCTTGTTCAGCATGACCGGTGTGGTGGCGTGGTTCCAGACCAAACGGCGCCACTGGCTCAAACGCCTGCTTTGCGTGCTGTTCTTCATGTCGCTGGTGCCTATCCTCAACAGCGCGTTTCAGCTATTTAATTCCTCCTATTATGCCCGGTGGTTCTATATGCTCACCCTGATGATGACCCTCGCTACCCTGATGTCATTAGAAAATGTCCGGGTAGACTGGAAACGGGCCATCCGCTGGACAGCGGCAATCACCCTGGGGATTGCCCTTCCCATTGGGCTGATGCCTAAGAAGATCGAGGAAGGAAAGGAGATCCAGTTTGGTTTGATGAATTATCCGGACCGGTTCTGGATCTATGTGGCCATTTCCATGCTCAGCCTGCTGCTGCTGGCAATTTTGATTGGATACCTCAAAAAGGACCCCCGCCGGTTTATCCGTCTGGCCGCGGCCGGCACTGCGGTGATCACCGTGGTATACGCCGCCTATATGATCGGTTTGGGCAAATCCCAGTCCTACAGCACCCACGACTTTATCATTCCCTACAGCTTGAAGGGGAAAGACGATATCCACCTTCCCGATACTGAAAACTGCCGGAGTGATATTTACAATGGTATGGACAACCAGGCGATGTTCTGGCAGATTCCCACCATCCAGGCCTTCCATTCCATTGTCCCCGGTTCCATCATGGAATTTTATCCCACCATTGGGGTGACCAGGGACGTGGGTTCCCGGCCGGATACCTCTACTTACGGCCTGCGGGGGCTGACCTCTTGCCGGTGGCTGTTTGATTATGCCGGGGATGACCAGTCCTTTTATACAGGCACCAAAGAATACCCGGATACCGCCATGCCGGGATGGGTTTATTATGACACGCAGAATGGGTTTGATATTTGGGAAAACCAATATTATATCCCTTATGGCTTTACCTACGATTCCTATATTACCCGCTCTCAGTATAACAGCGTCCCGGAAGCCAACCGACATCTTTTGCTGCTCAAGTCTATTGTATTGGACGATGACGCTATCGCCCGCAATTCTGATATTCTAACCCCTGTGGAAGATCCCAACGATGATGTCTTTTCTGAAAGCGCCTATTTTCAGGATTGCCTGGACCGCAAAAAGCTGGCTTGTTCTTCTTTTTCTCATGATAACTCAGGATTCACGGCGGAAATCACCGTACCCGATGGAAAAGATGAATTGGTCTTTTTCAGCGTTCCCTATGAGGATGGCTGGTCCGCTACCGTAAACGGGGAGGAGGCTATCATTGAAAAGGCCAATATTGGATTTATGGCGGTCCGGGTCCCCGCAGGACAGACCAGTACCATTCAGTTCCACTACAAAACACCCGGGTTGGCCGTCGGTTTTTGGGTCACCATTGGATGTATCCTAATATTTATCGGTTATCTGCTTTTCTTCCATTTTTGGAAAAAACGCCATCCATCCGGTAAGCTTCCCCCCTCCCAAAGAAAAACTTACCGTATCGCTTCCTCTTCTTCCAAAGATCCTCTTCCACCGCTCTAAAAACGTCCTGAAAGATGTTATTGGGATTATTCTATTCTCTCAAGTCTAATACAGATATAAAACTCCCGGCGCCTGAAAACAGGCCGCCGGGAGTTTTGACTTGTGGAAAAACCTGTGATAAAACCAAGCTTACACAGACACACAGACTATAAAGTTTCCGCCTGCCCTTTCACGCCTGCGCCACCTGCGGTGGAGCAGGCCGTGCCCAAAGTTTTTCTTAGAGGAAATCCAATCCACCTGCACTGAGACGGAAAAGTCACGTGGCACACCGGATCTATCCTAGGAAAAAATTGGATTGCCCGTGCCGAAACGGAAAAGTTTCATTCACCTTTTCAAAGGTGGCGGGGGACTGGGGAGGAAGCCCCGGGGCGCCCTTCACAAAGGAGGAAATACCCAAATATCCTCAAAGCTCAGGAGGAGAGGCAAACCGTCCAGGGAACAATTTGGCCGGGGAGGAATCCCAGCAAGGGGACCCATCCCCTACCCACTTGGGAAATATAAAGAACTTTCTTTTTTAACAGCTTGCTTCCATCTCATAGTGTTTCATCAACAGAATAGAAAAACAGCACAGGAAAAAACTTTTCCCTGTGCTGTTCTTTTTCCATCAAACAAAGTCGGAACAGGTTTCTGTTACAGTTCCTTTACTTCCTCATCGTTTACCACTTTGACGACGTCTTCCAGGATCTTGTCCACATAGGACTGTGTTTCCTTGGATTCACATTCTCCGTTGACCGATACCAGAACCATCAAGTTTTCCCCTTTGTAGAATTCCACCACATCAGGGGTCCTTCCATCGGTATATTCATATTGGAAGGTCAGGAGAGGCTCTCCAGTCGGTTGTTGATCTGTGAATTCTTCCTTCTGGCATCCGATCATATTGCGATAGAAGATACGGAAGTTCGCGCTGGCCAATTCTTTTCCCTGATAGGTAAAGGTATTGGTCTTGACGTCCTCATCTTCCTCGTCCACTGTAGTGGTCACTCCAAATTCATAGCTCTGATCCGGCGTGGTAACCGTAATCTTGCTCAAATCATTTACCATGGGCGCCATTACCGTCTTGCTCACCAAGTCCTCATAAGTTGCGGTTACCCAGCCCAGTTCAGAAACATTGGCCTGGAAAATGACATTTTTGGATGCGTTCATTACATACGCCATGCCTTCATCGTCCGGCTCTGAACTCATCAGCGTGATCGTCTGGTCGGCGTAGTCCACAGTTACCTTGGAATAGGGATCTTTCAGCCCATATTCCTCCAACTGCTCATCTGTGACATTGAAAGCGATTACCTTTTCCGCCGTCAACCCAAAAATTTTGTTACCGGCAGCAGCCGCATTGGCGCTGTCCGTCTCCCTTTGCTTGGGGGCTGTCATGGTATAGACATCTGTCGTCACGTCATTGGCGGTCTCTTGGGAGATATCCATAACAATGGGTTCCGGGCGCAGAGTGCCTTCCAAAGTGATTTTCTTTAAAACCGGGGCATCGTCGCCGGTAGCGGCGGTCGGCGTTACTGTCTTGCTGATATAATCCACTTTGTGATACAGGAAACTGTCCACACGGGTATCTTCAAACAAATATACTTTCCCGTCAATCAACACATAGGTGCCGCTGCCGGAAGGAGCTGCAATACCCACTGAGAGATTGGCTCCTGTCCCATCTGCATAGGTGATTTCCACCTGGGAACGGGGTTCATCCAGCCCATAATCCGCCAGATTGGAAGTTTCTTCACTAATTAGCTCAAGGGCCTTTAAAGAGGCCGCATCGCTGGCCAGGGCCGCGTAAATAGCATTGGAAGCTGGTGCGTCCTCCATGCCCGTCATGGAATAAGCGGTTTCCCCGCCCTGGGTCATGGTATACTCTTCATCAGGCAAAACCACCTTTACGGTTACGACATCCGCCGCTGCCTGGTTATTCAGCTCAATCGATTTGCTGCTGGAGGTCGTCTCGGAGGATGCGGAAGTATCGTCCCCTCCATTGGGCATAAACATAAGAAGCAATAACACGGCCACCAGAACCACTACGGCGGCCCCGCCGATAATCAATCCTTTTACTTTTTTGTTCATTAACGATTCCTCCTGCGGATCCAGATCACCAAGCCTACAATCAGGATGGCCACGGGGATAATGATAATGGTAATTACACCAATCACATTGGCCGGGCCGGAAGTAATACTCAGCTCATAATTTCCTACCTCTTTAGCCTCGATGGTAATACCTGGATCATCCTGTCCACTGAGTACATTGAACATATTGACAAAGTACGCGGAATTATTGAAAATATTGGACTGCGTGATCTGCGGGTCTACCGCCAGGTAAGATCCTACTACAGCCATTTTGCTCTCCGAGTATGTAATATCATCGATATAGGTACTATCTTTGGAAACCAAAACTGTGGGTATTGCGGTGCCCAAGATGTCATCCTTGGAAGGGGTCCAAGTGGTGCTCATATCAGAGGGGCTTACCGCAGCCGTCTGGGAAGTCGCCAACAGCGCGGTGACACTGTCTGTACGTTCGCCCTGCAAATCCATCAGCTGGTGGCTGAAGGGAACCACAGTGGGCAGGTTGGGGTTCTTCAGTGTTTTTGCGTAATCGGCGTCGGCATAGTTATTGTAGAAGTAATAAGGGTTGCGGTTGAGAACCAAGTTATTATTGGTTTCCGCCACAATTCCGTCACCTACTGCGATATCCCATTGCTTCAAAAGGCTATCCAGGTTGGGGGTATCTTCCTTCTCCACATTTACAAAGTATACAGCGCTCTTGCCCATATCCCCATCATTGCTCAGGAATTTTTCTACTTTCTGGGCAGCTTCTTCCGTATAGTCAGTAGAGGGGGCAAAAATGACGATCATATCCGCTTCGGGATCAATATCTTCCGTCATAACATTCTGTACTTTGACTTCATAACTATTGTTTTCCAACATGGAAACCAGGTTCTGATAATAGGCCTCCGGCTCGCCGAAACCAGTCAACAAAGAAATCTTGGTTGGATTATCATTGGTGATGTACAACAAAGCGGAAGTCATGGTCTGCTCTGCCTTGGAAGACAGGATATAAGTCTGTGTCTGTCCGGAAGAATCCGTAGAATCCTGGGTATTAAACAAATCAATGGAAGAGACAACCTTTTGTCTTCCTTCACATTCCACCAGGATATCATTGGTTGCTACATTCACATCCTCGGTCAAAGTGTTCAAATAAGCCGGGTTCTTATTGACGTCTACATATTCTAAGGTAATCCGGCTGTTGTACTGGGGATACTGTTTGATAATATTGTTGGCCTGCTGGTAATACTGCCCGCCAGCTACAAAAGAATCCTCATCGTTTAACACCGTAATTTTAATGTCCTTGTCCAGCCCTTTGACATAATCAATGGATTCCTGCGTCATGTCAAACGTCTGGTCCCTGGTTAAATCCCAGCTGAAATACGGATATTTGTCGTTTAAAGTTCCGGCGATCATATTGATCACCACAACGCCGACTAAAAACAAAATAATAATGATAATCGCCAAACCGCCGTGTTTAAAACGACGGCTGGTAAACTTGTCTTTGCTGAAAACCGCTTTCAGCGCTTCTTTCTTATTACTCATGGCTGCTATCCTCCCTTAACCCCATCTCTTCTTCTCGAATATCCGTGTGGTCAAAAACACAAACAAAGCAATGATGCTCAGGAAGAATATCACACCAGATAAATCCAAAATGCCTACAGTAAAGTTTGTATAATGGGCGTTAAAAGACGCACTGGCGATCATCTTACTGATAAAATCAATGGGAATGGCGTTGGCGATGGTGTCCATCAGAGAAACAAAAATAGCCACTACAAAGCCGCCGATCGCCGCGATCATCTGATTTTCCGTCAACGCGGAAATAAACATACCAATCGCGATCAGGGAAGATCCCAGCAGGAACAATCCCAGCAGATTCCCCAGAATCACCGTCCAGTCAGGAGATCCAAAGAAAGTCAGGATCAGCGCGAAAACCAACATACAGGCCAAGCTGATGGCATAAATGATGATAGCGGCCAAATACTTACCCAGGGTAATGGGGAGCAGTTTCACCGGCGCGGTAAACAACGCTTGATCGGTGCGCTGCTTCTTCTCTTCACTCCAGATTCTCATGGTAAGGATGGGAATCAGGAACATAGTAATGGTAAACATGGAAGTAAAGACATACGTCATGCTGGCGCTTTGATACATTAAACAATACATATAGAAATAAAAGCTCGCGAATCCGTAAAACGCCGCCAGGAATACCCAGCCTACCGCCGACGTAAAATAAGAAGAAATCTCTCTTTTAATAATCGCCCACATTATTGTTCGCCTCCGTTCATCTGCTCCTGCTCAGCCCGCACCGCTTGGGCCCGCGCCATGCGCCTAGGTTTCCTATCGTCTGTCAGCTGCAGGAAGATCTCCTCCAGGGAGAGTTCTGCGCTCTGCAGGCCCAGCAACGGACAATCATTCTGGGACAAAATCTGGAACAGAGGCCGGCGGATATCCGTATCCGGGTCCGCTTCCAGCACATATTCGTAGACGCCTTCTTCTTTCTGTCCATGCTTGGTAACTTTGTTCATACCTTCAATGGAACGGAGAAGGTTCATCACATATTGTTCCCTTCCCTCAATACGCGCCAGCAGACGATGTTCGCCCGTCAGATTCTTGGACAGGTTTTCCTCTGTATCGTCCGCCACAATCTGCCCGTTGTTGATAACGATCACACGGTCGCAGGTGGCCTGCACTTCGGACAGCACATGGGAGGAAAGGATCACGGTATGTTTTTTACCCAGGCTGCGGATCAGGTTCCGGATTTCAATGATCTGTTTGGGGTCCAGGCCAACAGTGGGCTCGTCCAAAATCAGAAGCGGGGGATTTCCAAGCAAAGCCTGCGCCAATCCCACGCGCTGCTTATAACCTTTGGAAAGGTTCTTAATCACACGATCGTAAACGTGGGTAATCTTAACCAGATCGCACACATCTTTGATATGGGCTTTCCGGGGCAGGGTCACCTTTTTGAGATCATACATAAAGTCCAGATAACGCTTTACCGTCATATCCATATACAGCGGCGGGATTTCCGGCAAATAGCCGATTTTCGACTTTGCGCCAATGGGATCTTCCAGGATCTCGCTTCCATCAATGGTCACAGTCCCTTCTGTGGAGGACAAGTAACCCGTAATAATATTCATGGTAGTAGATTTACCGGCGCCGTTGGGCCCCAGAAACCCCAGGATTTCCCCATCCTGAACAGTAAAGCTGATATGGTCTACGGCCAATTTATCGCCATACTGTTTTACGAGGTTTTTTACCTCTATCATTTTTTTCACTCCTCACTAAAATATACCGACCTAAAACCGGTATGAAAGACACGGACCGGCTACCCGATAAAAATCAAAGGAAGAAATGCCTGCCACAGTATTCCCGCCTATTTTCTTATGACTTTATTGAAAAAGCACTTGCCCGAATCGTTTCTTTCCCAGACTTGACTTTCTACTGTCCCTCCCTGAAACGGCAGAAAGCCTTTGCTTTGGTATAGCAATGATACCTTTACCATCTTAGACGAAAGAACCTTTTTAAATGTTAACAAATTATGAATATTCAGCTCTTTTGTCGCCATTTTTTATAAATTTTATATCCTTTCACCGGGGCTTCTTTACATATTCACACAGTTTTCACAAACCACTCACAAACAATAGCGCCATATATTTCCTGTTTTTATTTCTTTTTTTGATTGGAAAGATGAAGATATTTTCCCAAAATACAAAAAATATCGGTAATTTCCGGGATAGCAGGACATCTCTAAAAATTAGACCGCTTATGGGGTATTCCCGCTGTGTAAAGGAGGGAAAAAATCCCCCACTGACAATGTCCTGTAAATCTAGCCCCCTCCCCTGACGCTTGTTGGCCATCTATCAGAAAATATTTTTGTTAGATGCGTTTAGATAATGGTACATACCTCAGAAAATTCCTGCTATATAACGAAATCTCGTACCGGATACTTTCATGGAATAGAAAAGCCGCCCAGCCAGGCAGTTTTCTGTTCTGGTCAAGCGGCTTTTTCTTTTATCATCTTTTTATAAATCGATACAAAGCAATACCGGGCAATGGTCGCTCCCCAAAATCTCGGTATCAATCAGGGCATCCTGAATCCGGTCTCTGATCCTTTGTGAAACCAGGAAATAGTCAATCCGCCATCCCGCGTTGTTTTTACGGGCGTTGAACCGATAGGACCACCAGGAATACACGCCCGCCCGGTCCGGATACAGGAAGCGGAAGCTGTCCACAAATCCCGCTTGCAGCAACTGTGTCATCTTTTCCCGTTCCTGGTCGGAAAAGCCCGCATTCCCCCGGTTAGTTTTGGGATTCTTCAGATCAATTTCCTCATGGGCCACGTTCATATCCCCGCAAATGATGACCGGTTTTTTCCGGTCCAGCTGTGTTATATATTCCCGGAAATCATCTTCCCATTTCATACGATAGTCAATACGGGCAAGTTTGTCCTGGGAATTGGGGGTATATACCGTCACAAGATAAAAGGATTCCATCTCCAGCGTAATCACCCGCCCCTCGTGGGAATGTTCCTCCACCCCTATATCATAGGAGACGGAAAGGGGCTGTTGTCTAGTAAAAACAGCCGTTCCGGAGTATCCTTTCCTTTCCGCGCTGTTCCAATATTGATGATAGCCGGGAAAATCGATTTCCGCCTGTCCCGGCTGCATTTTGGTCTCCTGAATACAGAAGATATCCGCCTGCTGCCGCTCAAAATATTCCGGGAACCCTTTTCCCAAACAAGCCCGCAGGCCATTGACATTCCATGAAATCAGTTTCAAAACGTTTTCTCCTTTTCTTCCGTTGTTTTTCTATTATAACATAGTTTTCCCTTTTTTCAGCGGGAAACATTTTTCTTTCCTTTTATATGACACAAAGGTATCCTGCAGAAAAAAGGCACCTGCCATGGGGAAATTTGCCTTTCTACAAAACTTTTCATAACCGTCAAACATATTTTTCTCTTTTCCACAGGACCTATCCAAAAACCGAAAACTTATGATGGCAGGGCCCTTGCCCCTCATTTTTCCTGCCGGTATCCCTATCCTCCAGAATCTTGAAATCCTTTTTGGAAAACCATTGCATATAGGGAAAATATAGACTATAATTGGTGGGATAAATCGTTCTCATCCCTCCCGCTTTTATAGAAAAACGGTCAAATCATTGATTTCATAACATTTTTGAGGGATGGGGCAAAACGGAGGCGCTCTTTACATGAACGTTCTAGTAATTGGATGTGGAAAAGTCGGCGTCCGGCTTGCTGAGGTACTCAGCCACTACGGGCATAATGTTTCTATTGTGGATGGAAATGCCGAGAATTTTACCCGCTTGAGCGACGACTTTGATGGTCTCACCATCACCGGTATGCCCATGGATATGACGGTCCTGCGCAGCGCTGGTGTGGAAGCCTGTGACGCGGTCGCCGTGGTAACATCCGACGACAATCTCAATATCACGGTATCCCAAATTATCAAGGAGTTTTTTGGCGTTCAAAATGTGGTAAGCAGAATCAGCGATCCCGCCCGGGAAGCGGTATTCCATCATTTTGGCCTGAAAACGATCTGTTCTACCAAACTTACCAGCAGTGCTATCATGACCGCCCTCACTCAGCCGTGGGACGAGAAGCAGATTACCTTTGAAACCTGTACCATGGCTTTCCGTGTACAAAAAGTTGAATCCTTCCTGATTGGCCGGACACTGGATGCGGTCCCCGTGCGATCCGGTGAAATTATCACCGGGGTCCTGCACGGAAACGGTTCTACTACATTGTACGATGGCCGCCAGAAAATAGTTTTACAGCCAGACGACCGGATTATCTACACCTACCTGTGCGATTAAATGGAGGAACAACGAGATGAAAAAGATTGTAATCGTAGGCGGAGGAAAATTAGGTTATCATTTGGCGCGCAATATGCTGGACCGGGATTATACCGTTATCCTGATTGAACGGGATAAAATGCGCTGTCTGCATATCGCCAACGATCTGGATGCGGAAGTGATCAATGGGGATGGTACCGAAATCGAGGTGCTTTCCCGCGCCGGCGTGGGCCGGGCAGACTATTTTATTGCTGTAACCGGCAGCGACCAGAATAACTTGGTGGCCTGCCAGCTGGCCAAGAAAAAATTCCTGGTCAACCGGGTGATCGCCCGCGCCAATAATCCCCGTAACCTAGAAGCTCTGCGGCGTCTAGGGGCGGATCATGCCGTGAGCAGTACGGAAATTATCACCCGGATGATCGAACAGCAGGTCGAAAGTGTGGGAATGCACTTGTTAGCCAGCCTAAACCGGGGAAAGGCCTCCATCTGTACCTTTACACTGCCGGAACACTCTTCTTTAAATAATGTAGCGCTCAAAGACGTGCCTATGCCCAAGTCCTCTTTGATTGTCTCCTTAGTGCGCAGGGAAAAGCTGATTATCCCACAAGGCGATACCATCATCTTTTCAGGGGATGAGATCGTGGCTGTTTGCGATGGAGACAGCCAGAAGGAACTGATCAAACTATTTAAATAAAACATTCCATCTGTATGGTGGGATATTTTTCCAACCAATAACAGGCCCCCTTTCCATAAGTTGTGGAAAGGGGGCCTGTTATTGTAAAAATTTATGAACGGTTTACCCGTTTACCTTTTGCGGACCATTCAGTGATTGCAATCTTACAGATACCGGTCCTATGGAGGGATCTTTTTACCTCCCGGTCAAAAGCGTCCAAATTCGAGGCCGCATATTTCTGACACAGCAAATACAAGATTCTGACCTTTTCTTCTTCATCCTCCACCATACTGGCGGTGCCAAAGGCAATAGCTGACTGGTATTCGGTGGTAAATTTCTCCGGTACCAGCCTGGTTTCTCCCACGCAGGTAATGCAAACCGCAGGATGGTTCCTTATATTTTGCAGCTTTGTCCCTTCTAAAGCGCAGTGGAAATATAGATTTTTCCCCTCTAGTACAGGGGAAATGGGGATACCATACGGGTTACCATCCTCACCTATGGTACTCAATACGGCGTATTCACAGTGTTCGAGTAAAGAAACCGCAACCTGCTCATCCAGTTTACGGTCTTTTCTCCTCATTTCCATAAAAGAAACTCCTTCCTGAATTTTGAAGTTGTCCTATGCCCTTATTCCAATATGTAAAAGACTTTCTATTTCTCTATTGCTGTAGCAAAACTGATATCCTGAAAAAGAAAAAGCCTTACACAGAAGTCGTAAGGCTTTTTCCTATCCTAGAAAGGTATTGCCCTCTCCCTAACTATTGATAGCAATCGGGAATCGGGAAATCATGGTTGCTCAATTGGTAACCACGGTTATACTCTCCGTATAAAAAGATTTCCAACTCATCAAACCGCCTGGTCAGCAATCCCAAAACACATTTGCCGCCCGCATGATGCCAGGAGGACATCTCTGTAATCAGGGCATCCTGATCTACATAATTCAGGTCCAGTTCCCCTGTACCGCCAGAGTCCCCTGTGGTCACTACGTTAACAATATAATCGGAATGGCAATAGGCAGCGCTTCCATCTTTTGTTTTCAGTTTGTACCAATCTCCATTATATTTGGTTTCATCAATCAATTGAACGACCGTACCGTCGCTGAGCGCATATAAGACTGGGTAATTGGTCCCCGGACCGGAACGGACATTGATGCCCTGTCCGCCCCCGCTGACAATTCCTGTGGTGATGGTGGAACCTCCTGTACCCGGACCGGGGTTGGTGGACCGCGCCCGCAGCAGGATGTTGCGCAAATCCTGGGTACTGCTGCTGGTAATCCATCCGGTTCCCACATTGTAAGAAAAGCTGATTAGGGAATCAAACTGCTGCTGATTGCAACGGATTTCATTGTCCATCAGGAAACGGTTCACCGATGTGGTATATCCTCCCCTGTTGGTTTCCTGAACCAGCAACGCCCATCCTTCATCCTTGGTAATGTTGTTATAGAAGGTATCCCCGGGATAAAATACGTATCCATAAGCGACTGTGGGGATATTATTGGCCAACGTGTCCGGATATACTTGGGAAGAGAACCCCTCACAGGTCGCGATAAAGTCCAGGCATCGGTCGCTTGCCCGCCTTTCCTCCACCCGGGTGGTAATGACATCGGTGGAATTGGTGACAAAAATGTTGGTCTTGCCGTCGTCGCAGGTCTCCCAGCCGCCATCCCCTATCTTGGAATACGCCTTTACGGTAAAGACGCCCGCGCTGTTTACCTGCATTTTAGCGGTCCATTTATAGGTATCTCCATCCCGGATCTTTTCCGTGGCCCTTACGGAAGTGGTCCCTCCGTTTTGTTCCACATCAAATTCTACCATGGAACGCTCCAAGTCTGTAATAGCCACCAGCGTGACTTCTCCGTTTTTGGGCACAATATTGGGCGAAGTATAGGAAAATTTGACTGGCTGTGCTTCCTCTACCGTTATGTAGCAGGAAACCCTGTTCCCAGAATCGTCATATGCTACGATCCGTACTTCTCCTGGATTTACCCCTAAGATGTACCCTTCCTTGGAGACTGTGGCAATAGAGGGATTATTGGTGGTCCATTTTACATTAGAAGACCCTGCCTTGATATACAGACTTTTTCCGGCAGGCACTGAACGGGTGGAACCGGTAAGGGTTATCCCTCCGGTATCGTCCGCGATATACCGGTTGATTACATAATTTTCTATTGTCTGGGACGCTTCCTGTTCCCCGCTGCGTACCGATATCCGCAGGATATAAAGGCCCGCTTCCTGAGGGGTCCAGACTGCATTGTTAGAATCAGAATAATCCTGGATGGTAGACCAATCCTCTCCTACCTTCTGGTAGGAAAATTGGTATTCATAAGAACCATCCGCCCCCTGGGCCTGCGCTGTCATACGGACAGAACTTCCTTCCAATTGGGGGGAACTCTGTTCTGTGGAAAACTCTGTGATCTCTAAAGGTTCCTCTCTGTCCTCAATGGCAAATTCCGCGGTAGCCTGACCTTCGGCCCCCAAACGGTCTTTGGCAAAAGCGGCCAATACATAGGTCCCTGGCTGCGTGGGAACCCATGTGATATAGTTTTTCTCAGAGTAATCCCCGAGGTAAACCCAGTGATCCCCTTCCTGATAGCCAAAACGGTATTCATAGTCTCCTACTCCCCCTTTCGCGGAAGCGGAAAGGGAAATAGAAGTCCCTGGCTGCTGGGGGGAGTCGTGGTCAATCTGGAATTCCGTGATTTCCACCGGATCTGGCTCTTCTATGACATACGGGATGACTGTCTGTTCTTCATTGCCCAAACTGTCCTTGACAAAAACGGCAATTTGATACTCTCCCGCTTGTTCCGGGGTCCAAAGGGCGGTCTTTCCAGAGGAATACTCCTGAATGGTGATCCATTCTTCCCCGCTCTTCTGATAAGCGAAACGGTAGCGCAACGTCCCTTCCCCGCCGGAAGCGGATGCCGCTAGGGCGATCTGCCCGCCTAACGTCTGGCTCCCCTCTGGAGAGGCCGCCAAATGATTAATTTCTATAGGCTCCGGGGAACGAACCTGGAATTCCATGGTTTTGCTCTCTTCGCTTCCCGTTTCATCTGTTACAAAGACGCCCAAGGTATAGCTGCCTGCTGTTTTGGGAATCCAAGTCATGGAACTGGAAAAGGAAGTATCCTGCAATGTGATCCATTTCCCGTCCTTCTGATAGGCGAAACGGTATTGCAGCTTTCCCTCTCCACCGCTGGCGGAAGCATTTAACTGGATTTCAGTCCCTGTCAGCTGAGGGGACGGGAGGTTCGCTTCAAAATTCTCAATCGTAATCGGGGCCTTCGATTTTATCTCATAAGGCAGGATCTGGGTGATCTCCTGCCCCTCCTCATTTTTTACGGAAACTGCCAGAGAATAAGTGCCAGCAGATTTTGGCTCCCAAACCGCCGTATTGTCGGAAGAATATCCCTGTATTTTCTGCCAAGGGCCGTCTGTCCGGTACAGGAACTGATAGGACAGTTCTCCGTCCCCCTCCGCTTCTGCCGTCAGGCGAATGGACGTACCTGTATACTGCGGGGACTGGGGATCTGCAACAAATGAGGTAACCCGAAGAGGGATGGCCTCTGTGATCTGGAAATCCACCCCTTTGGCCACTTCTATTCCCTGGCTGTCCTTTACAAAGGCCACTACCTGGTAGTCGCCCGGCTCCTGAGGAATCCAAGTGGCTGTACGGGAAGACGAATAATCCTGGATACGCACCCAAGCCCCGTCTTTTTCATAAGAAAACTTATAGCGCAAGGGACCAACCCCGCTGGTCGCCTGGGCGGAAATTTGTAAAGCATTGCCCGCTGGCTGCGGGGAGGTTTTATCCACCGATACCTGTGTAATTTCAGGAGCCGGCCCCTCTTCTACTGAAAAAGAAGTCCCTTTGGCAATTTCCTGTCCGGTACCATCCTTAATAAACACGGTAGCTGTGTACTCCCCGGGTTCCTTTAATTGCCATTGAGCGGTATCGGAAAAGGAGTAATCCTGGATACGCACCCAAGCCCCGTCTTTCTCATAAGAAAACTTATATTGAAGCTTTCCTGCCCCTCCGCTGCCTTTGGCGTGTAGGGTCACTTCCTCTCCCACCTGTCCGATGGAAGCGGGATCGACCGTGATGGAATCCACTTGAAGGACCGGGGGATCGGTCACGTGAAACCGGGCTGATTTTACCTCTTCCGTGCCGGCGCCGTCCTGTACAAATACCATCAGCGTATAATCCCCGGGAGACATGGGAACCCACTGCGCCTGAGAGGATGGGGAAAAATCCTGGATACGCACCCATTTGCCATCCTTCTCGTAGGAAAACTTATATTGAAATTCCCCTTGTCCGCCGCTGGCCGATGCCGCAAGGGAAACCACAGAACCCGCCGGCTGCGAAGAAGAAGGATCCACGGTGAAAGATGTCACTTCTATCGGAATTGGGTCTTCCGCCGTGAAGGGGATTCCCTTGGCGATTTCCGTCCCGGAACTGTCTTTGATAAACACCGTTATGGTATAATTCCCCGGCTCCGGAGGTCTCCATGTGGCGGACGATGACTTAGAGTAATCCTGGATACGCACCCAGGCCCCATCCTTTTCATAGGAAAATTTGTATTGCAATCCTCCCGTCCCACCACTTCCACTGGCTGTCATCGTCAGTTCACTGCCCGCTGGCTGGGGGGAAGAAAGATCCAGGGAAAAGCTGTCTATCGACAGCTCCCCGCCTGTCTGCGCCTGTACGTTCACTGTCCCGGCCAAAAACGCCGTCAACAATACGAAGCACAACAGCAGACTTGCCAAACGTTTTGCTGTTTTCATGGCTTTTTTCCTTCCTTTTTGTGTTGCTTTTCTGCCAATATCTGGTTTTTCTGTATATATTACTATTATACTGTTATTTTTTCTTTTCGCAATCCCAGCTCAATCATAAAGATATAACACTGTTGTGGGAAGGTATCACAAACCTTGGCATTGATTTTCTAAATACTGGATCGCCTCCCATTTTTTTCTATTTATTAAGGAATTATTCTTTTCTTTTTTCACAGATTGCCCTAATATCATTTCTAAATCTTCTATTTTTTCTATATTTCTACTTTTTTCACAAAAAATTTCTAGAAGTCCTTCTATCTTTTCCCGATTGGTAGGACGCGAAAAGACACAAAAAGGCTTGTGATATTTCAGGGCATATACGCAACCGTGAAAAGTATCGGTTATGATAAAATCTGCATCCCTTATATAAGCCAACAATGAAAAAGGAGAAACATGGGATAAGTTCTTTTGACAAAAAGGCTGATAGGTCCCTATGGATACCAGCTCTTTTTTATGTTTTACCGCAAAGTCCTGAATCGCGGCAATCTCCCGCGCCTGCATTCTGCCGGAATAGGCGTACACGATGATCGTATCCTTGCAAACGGTCTCTTTTGGTATCTCTTGAGAAAAATCATACAAAAGTACTGGATCTATATGCATATACGCTTCCCGTCCAGTCAGCGCCTTCACCATTTCCCAGGAATGCCTGTCCCGGACAGAAAGAGAAGAAAAACAGGACAGCATTTGTTCAATCTCGCCATCAATCCCTTTTTCTTTGAGCAGGGAAAGTGTGGTAGTTCCGAAAGAGGCTGCAAAACTGACTACTCTTTTCGCCTGATTTCCTTCTCCAAATAATTCTTTTGCATATCCTACCTGTGGATTACTTTGCGTACAATGAAACACTTCATCGCTGCCGATAACCAAAAGGTCCACTGGAGTATGGCAGTTCCTTTGACTGGTAAGCCCCAATAGAGGCAGGTATTCTCTTTGAAAAATTTCCTGAAATTCCTCATTCCGTTCTTTTTTGCGCAGCATTCGGCTGTGGCGGCTTCTCATCTGCCACAGGGAACGAAGTTTTCCTTTTAAAAAATGAAAAAAAGGAGGCCGGTGCTCTGGACAGAGCACCGGACCCGGCGTATAATCCACAAAACAAACTTCATGCCCCATTCCCTGTAATAGATGTTGTAGGGCCCATGCCTGCAAAAAAGACCCGTAGTTACAGATCCTTTGCATCGATAAAATACCAATTCTCATCGTTGAGTATCCTCTCCGCCTCTTTTTCCCCAAAAAGGCCTCCAGTTTGTTGGCAACGTGCGCACTGCAGCCTGCTCAAATCCCAGGCGGATATAACGTTTCCGGAACAGCTCCCTTTTGGGATGGGGTTGCGGAGGCCCCTGCAACTGTTTGTTTCCCCTTCTGGCCTCTTCCAGTTCCCTTTTTCTGAGGAATAGGTCTTTTTTACAGATTTCCAACAAGCGCTGTCCTTTCCGGGTATTCACCAAAATCAGGGAAACCCCGTCTTTCTGATCCCCATCAAACGGCAGCTTCTCCCCCAGGCCCCAAAAATCCCCTACCGTGAGATCGGACACCCTCGCCGTACTGGCATAGGGGCATTGTAAACAGCAATCCCGGGTGAGCAAATTGGAGAGAAACGCCAGATAATAGAGGTCATCTTCTTTTTTCCTTTGATAAAAAGGAATCCCCTGGCAGGATAGTGTTAAACAATACCCATTTTCCCCTCGGAAGGAAATCTCATCGCTTTGCTTTCCCGCTTTCTGTTCCAAAAAGGCCAGATGTTCCTGAAAAAAGACAGGGGCGGGAGCACCATGGCACACAAAGTCAATGGTAGTAAGCCGTTCAAACCGGCCTCCTAAAAAAGCGTATAACCCGTCTATCTGGCAGGGGGTTCCAATAAAAAGCACATTTTGGTCCCGCATCAATCGTTTTTTGATTTGGAGAAATACCCCTTCCAAATCACTCTGCAAGTATTTGGAACCTTTGAATGCCTGTAAACCGTCCTCTTGGGAAACACCGCGATGGCTTACCTTTCCCCCTGGTCCAAATGCGGCGCCAAATACTACGCCGCCGCGCCGGATCACCTCTCTCGAAAAAACACAAGCGGCACCCCCAGAAGAGCAGCTTTTCCTTTCTTCCGGGTCCAGGCTATACGCCGCGTATACTTCCATGGGCCTCATGGCGTTGGGAGTCCGGTTGGCTGGACATCGGCGGGAACAAATCCCGCACTGTATGCATTCCGACTCCTTTATTTCCGGCTCTTTTTCTCCCCATGGGGTTTCCCTCCAGGTAATGCATCGCTGCGGGCACACAGCTAGGCACACCCCGCACTGTATACAATTCCCCTCACAAATCTTCATTCTTTCTCTCTCCTTTTGACATCCTTTTCCGGCCAAATACCTCTCTTATTTCGACTGAAAAATTCTTTTACTTTTTTATCGATCCAAAAGAAGAAAAAGTCACTTTTTCCCATAGAGAAACCGGGGAATGGAACCTGCCAAATGTACGATTCCACTACAGAATAGGGAAACCGGGCGACGGCTCATCTGTAAAATCTTCCATACTACGGCAAGGTTTCCCCGGGAAGGATGCCGGAGCATTTTGCAGAATGCCTGCCCATAATATTCCCGCTTTGTCTCCTCAAAGGAAACTGGGCGTTTTAATTCCGACCGGCAGTATTCCTCCAGCGCACATAGGTACCGGACATTGCCGTCCAACACATTGCGCCGCGCGCTCTGGGAAATCCAGTTGGAGGCGTCTGCCTGCTGGACCATCCGGTAACATCCCATCACTTCCCGCAGGCAATGGATATCGCCTTGGGCCGCCAATAACATAAACAATGTCCTATCCCCCACGATGGGATGCGCTTGATATAAAATCCGGTTATCATACTGAGGATTCTGAAAAATATTCCGCATCACTAAGGTCCCCACCTGTCCCGGCATTTCCCTGCGGCAAAATTCCGCAAAGGTATAACGGCTCCCTGAATAAAACCAGGCGTTCACCGGTATTTTGGCAATGGGACGGCTATATTCATCTACAAACAGGCAACGGTGGGTACAGGCGACCGCCTCCGGATGGCTCTCCAGATAGTCCACTTGTTTCTGTATTTTATCCGGGTCGATCCAGTAATCATCCCCTTCTAACAGGGCAATATAACGGCCCGTGCATGCCTGTAATACCTCATATAGGTTTCTTGTGGCCCCTAAGTTTGCTTTCCTGAGAAACAGGTGGATATGCTGCGGATCTTTTTCCCTATATTCCATCAGGATTTTGCCGGTGTGATCCGGAGACGCATCTTCTCCCACAACAACCTCCCAGGGCACTGAAATCCGTTGACACAGGACACTGTCCATAGCTTCCCGGATATAGCGCTCCTGCCGGTAAGTGATCATCGCCACGCTCACTACAGGACGCTCCACAGCCGTCCCCCCTTTTCCTATCTGAGGCATATCGCCTTCACAAAAACAAAAGAGCCTCATCAGACAGAGAACTTGGAACTAGAATAGCTTTCTTGGCTCTATTCTCCATCCCTCCTGTTTTTTACGCCAAACAAACTCCTTTGATGGGAATTATAACAGTTTGAATCTTTCCTTGCAACTATGGTCTACCGCCTAGTGGTATCTTTCTCCGCAGCAGATCGCTTCTCATTGCCCAATCCAACTATTGCCTAACAGGATAAGGCAATCTGCAAATAGTGAAATTTGTTCTCCTATAAGGATATCCATAAAAGCATTTTTTGTTTTGTGCTGCCCCGCGGGACAGCATACCTCACAAGCTTCTTAATTTATTACTCCCTGAAACAGGCAGGAAGGCCCGTTGATATGGCAAATCAACGGGCCTTCTTGCTTCATTTATTCGGGATCTTTGGGATCTTGATCATCATCTTTTGGTTTCTTCCTAAAGACCAGAAGAAGGATAATGACAATGCACGCCACTACAACGGCGCCGATCAGCACATAGGGAATATAATCCCCTGTCTGTACAAACCCCTGCGGGACAGCACCACCCGCGGGAACTCCCGCAAAAAGCAGCGCCAATGTCAACACACTGGCCAAAACACCCAACGCCTTTTTACAAATTCTCATGATGATAGACCTCTTTTCCTTTTTATGATATTTCTTGTTCATACCATTACGGGCTATTCTGTGAGCTGTACCGGGTTATTCTGCGCTACCAGAGAAATCAATTGTGGATATTCTACCGATTTCATATAAGAAAATAACACCTGCTGCGTTACTTCCTCATAAGCTGCGGTTTCCTTTTTCACCGATAAAACCTTTCCTTCTATGGTCTCTCCGTCATATTCATATGCAAAGGCCTGTCCTTCCCTTGCCTCGGACAAAAGCTCATATAATTGGGGATTGCTTTCTTTCATTTCTTTTAAATCGGATTTTTTAAAGGTCCTTTGAGTAGTCTTTCCATCAGAAGTCATATCTACCTGTACTTCCCGGATCACTGCGAACTGCTCCCGGTTTATCTCCCAGTATGACCTGCTGTTGGCCAGCAACACAGAGCTAGGATTTTCAATCAACTTTTCTACCGAAGCCTCTTCCAGCTGCTCCAAACGATAGGGCAAATAATCCGTAAGTTCAAACTGAAGCGGCCCTTCCAGCTTTTCCCCTTGTTCCTTGCGGCTTTTCCGATCCTGGTTTTCCTGTTCCATCTCCATTTGCAGGGATTCATAGGAATATGGCCCGCAAATTCCAAGGCGCTCCCCCACGAGGAAACGGGCGTATACCTTGGAGGCATACGCCGCCGCGTCCCCTGAATCTGTCGCTTGGGACCCCTGCTGTTCCATGGCCCTTTGGGCCATCAGGCGATAGAAATCCGACTCTTCTTTCCCAACGGTAACAGAATTCCCGGTAATCTGCCTGAGCTGTCCCATGACAGACGGACCCTGCTGGCAATTCGCCTGCCAAATCAGAAAAGCGGCCAACGCCACTAATAGTAAAAGTACTGCCACGGGGAAAAAGAAAGAACGCCACATCCCCCGCTTTTTACCGGGCGGCTGACCTGACAAACATATCCTCCCCTTTCTCCTTAAGATATAAAATATCGTGGCAAAATCTACCAATTATCATACCAAACAATTGCAGGTTTGTAAAGTTTCAAAGCTTAATATGCCGGTTAATTTTTTGTAATAAAGATATAAAATATTAGATTCATCTATGGAAATCACCAGAAAATCATCCAATTATTCTTCAAATTTTCTTTTTGAAATACTTTGAAACTACTCTTCATACAAGACAAACATTCCAGTAAAAAGCGCTTTCCGTCTATAGAAAAACAGACGGAAAGCGCCCTTTTAGTCAATAGGTCAAAGATCAATACTAATCTGTCTGTCCATCATCATTTATTGAAGGCAATATCAGAAAGGCTTCCTTTTTACCCCAGAATAAACCTTCTGGACATCCAGAAACTCAAAAAATATGCAAAAATACTTTTCTCTATATTTCGGCCGATTTTATCCCAGCACCCATTCCATCAGGAATTTGACAAACGCCCCCAGCCTGCGTTCAGAAACCCGAATGGGGAAATCCTTTTCTTCCAGCTGGACGCCATGGCCCTTGATAGAATGCGTTTCATATTCCCGAGAGAAGGAAAGTCCTTTGTATTTCTCCTCAGCCAGCAGGCCGCACCATTGTTTTTCCCTTTGGTCGGTAGAACCCGCCGCCTTGATCCCCAAGACCGCGATTTCCGCCATAGTACGCAGCCTGCAAGCCCACGGACGGATTTCTCCCCATAAAGCTTTTGCCCGGCTCTCCTGGGGTTCCCGATCCATTTCTTCCAGTTCGTCGCAGGCATTGATGATATGCTCCAGCTCCCGGCGCAACGCTACGGAACATTCCGGCATCGTGCTGTCTACGCGGTACTCCCTCTGGAATTTATCATACAGCTTCATCAATCGAACCGGTTCATGGCCGATCGAACTGTTCTCCGCAAATGTCCGCAGGGCGCTGCGCTTTTCCTCCGGTTCCAAAATAGTAGCGAAGGAATGTTCCCAGTTGCCCTTGACATCAAAGGCCGCTGTGTTCCAGCTATAATCCGCAAGGCCGAACAGCGCTACTTTGGAAGCTTCCGCCTGGTTCATGGGGTTGGAGAGGATTCCCAGCAAATCATCCACATCATTGCTGACGCTGTAAACGGAATCTATCAGGCCCATCTGCATGGTGTCGTCGATATTGTCGTTCACCGGATAATTCCACCACATCAGGGGTTTGCGTCCCAGCAGGGAATGGTAGGTATTCAGAGCCTGGTTCTCCACAATAGACCAGCATCCGCCTCCGGTAATGGTCATAACCGCGTCCTTATTCACGGTTTGCAGGCAGGTAAGGTTGTGCTCCCTTTTTTCCTTTTCCCCAAAGTCCAGGGCATAATAAGAAGGAACATAGAATAGAGGGGTAACACGATCCTGGGGCGCCTTGTCCGGCGTATTATACGCCTGATCCAACGCAGTCTGGATACGGTCTACCATATAAGCCTGCATTTCGCTGCCCTCAAAGGCTTCCTGTAAATCGATGTCATCCACAAACAGGGCAAAACCCCGCACGCCCAGGCTGTATAAATGGCGGTATTTTCTCAGGACAGCCTCCACTCCCTGGTCTACTGTCTCCCGGCTGCTCAAATCCACGCCGTTCTGCATGGCGGGATGCACCGACCACACAAAGTTCATATGGGTCCTGCGGGATTCCTCCGCCAGGCGGCGGATATCATTCTGGGTCATCTGCCCCTGTTCCCTCTGTTTCTCGCTGACTTCCTGGGGATAGTCGTCCCTCCAGCTTCCCAAATGGTAGGGATCGGACTTGGGCCCATAAATATAAACATTCATCTTAAACCGCTTGCCGTACTCCATCAGGCTGATGCGGTCTTCCATATCCCAGGGATATCCATAGAATCCCTCAATGAAACCCCGGTACTGGGTATCGGAATAATCATAAATGGTAACCGCCGTCAGCTTGCCATCCTTTTTCTGTTCCAGCATCTGTTCCAGGGTAGCCAGCCCAAAGAAAGCGGCCTGGGCGTTCTCTCCCAAAATAACGATATCCCCCTGGGGCCTTGACGCGTCTATCCGGATAAAATAACGGTCATATTTACCTTCTGCCCTAGAAAAATATTTTCCGCTGTCCTTCGCGGCGGCACAGCAGTCCGCAGCTTCTTTGGACCCGGATACCCCGATCAGCAGGTTGGTATGATCCTCGCTGGCTTCTTCCCCATAACAATAGGAAACCCCTGCTTTTCCTAAGACTTCTTCCACTCGCTGCTTTACGGTATCATCCATCGTGCTTTCCAGCACTATATGGATGGAATCGGTCAAACTGACCGTACATTCTTCTTGTTTCATTTCCTGGGGAACTGGATAAATTTCGTAGTCCACTACCGGGTCGCCGGCCGCCCGTACTGTCACTTGGAATTGTCTTTGCAGGGTACAGTCTCCCGCGGTAGCGGAAACGGTCAACGTTTCCTCCTGCTTCTGTTCCCCACGGCGGACGTCCACCATGGATTTCTCCTGGTTCCACACCAGCCCTTTTCCAGAACAGCTCCATCCATAGGAAACACCGTCCTTTTTGGCAGGGACAGAAAAACCGCGTCCGGTCAATTGAGGAATTTCCAGATCTTCGAGAGCCCGCTGGGCCAGCTGATGCATATCCCGCTGGTACAGCTCCAGGGCGTATAGCACTGTTTTGGCATCGGAAGGATTGCTGCTTTCTTTTACTTTTAGACGTACATAGCGGGCCTCACAGGGGCGGTCCAACAGCAGGTTTATCTTGCCGCCCTCGCTGTAACGGTCCTGGTAAACCATCTCCCACTGCTCCCCATCCTGGGAGGTCTCTATCTCATAAGAGGCAGCATACGTAACCCCCCAATACATACGCACATGATTAAAGGTCTTGCCCTGTCCCAAATCCAAGGTAAGCCACTGGGTTTCCTTTTGATCCGGCGCCATCCAGCGGGTGGACATGATATCCCCATCCACTACATTTTCTGCACCGCAGTCTTTAGCGGCTTGCCCGGAACAGGTAGCCTGAACCCCTAACGCCAGGTTTTCCTGCCCCTGGTCAAAAATAGTAAACTTTTTCATTGCGAAAAGCAGATCTCCAGACTTTTGGCCCCTTTATGACCTTGTTCCGGAAAGGTCTGCCTGCACCTCCTTATTTTGTTGGTTTTCTTTTCTATCGTTTTTATTGCTGATTACAGGGTGATGTGCTTTCGAGCAATTATTATATCAAAAAAGTTTGTATGATTCTATGGATAAAATAAAAATTCGTTGTAATATTTTTTGATTAATTTCTATAAAAGCATTTTATAAAATGCCTTTCGTTCCTCCTTGTGTACCGGCGCCATAGGAACAGACATCGTCCAACATATTCCCCCCTGCCTGCGCATATATATGGAACGATCTTAAAACTGGGAGGGTGAATATGTGAAAGGTATTGTTGAAGAGCGCGCCGTTGAACTAGGGGAATATATCATAGAAAGCAAGGCCACGGTGCGCAAGGCCGCGAAAAAATTCGGTGTAAGCAAATCTACCGTACATACGGATGTCTCTTCTCAGAACCGACTTTGAATGTTGCCTTACAAAAGAATAAAAACGGGAGGGAACGCCTATTGTCACTAGGGTTCCCTCCCGTTTTGTTTTTGACAGCCTATTATAAGGAAACAAATTTCTTTATACGCACAATAGGAACAATCTGCCGTTTCTCTAGGTATTTCTTCCTGGATATTCGCCATAGTGTCCTATGTGCATACAGCCATCAATTTGTTTTTCTCCATACCATTTTATCCACAACGCCTGTATAGCTCTGGATGATCTTGACTACCTTTGTGCTGACATTCTCTTCTACATAGTCCGGGACAGGGATGCCAAAATCCCCGTCCAGATTCATCTGAACAGCTGTGTCCACCGCTTGCAGCAGGCTTTTCTCATCAATGCCCGCCAGTACAAAGCAAGCCTTATCCAAAGCCTCCGGGCGTTCCGTAGAGGTACGGATACACACGGCCGGGAATGGATGGCCCACACTGGTAAAAAAGCTGCTCTCCTCCGGCAGGGTACCGGAGTCGGAAACAACCGCAAAAGCGTTCATCTGCAAATGGTTATAATCATGGAAGCCAAGGGGCTCATGCTGAATCACCCGTTTGTCCAATTTAAAACCCGAAGCCGCCAAACGGTTGCGTGAGCGGGGATGGCAGGAATACAAAATCGGCATATTGTACTTCTCCGCCATTTTATTGATCGCAGTAAACAGGGACATGAAGTTTTTTTCCGTGTCGATGTTCTCCTCCCGATGGGCTGAAAGCAGGATATACTTGCGCGGCTCCAAGCCAAGCTTCTCTAGGATATCCGACCTTTCAATCTCAGAAAGATTCTGACGCAATACTTCCGCCATCGGCGAACCGGTCACATAAACGCGCTCTTTGGGCATTCCGCATTCATGCAGATATTTTCTGGCATGTTCCGAATAGGCGAGATTGACATCGGAAATAATGTCCACAATCCGGCGGTTTGTCTCCTCCGGCAGACACTCGTCTTTACAGCGGTTTCCCGCTTCCATATGGAATATCGGGATATGCAGCCGCTTTGCCGCAATGGCGGACAGGCAGGAATTGGTGTCCCCTAAAATCAGCAGCGCGTCCGGTTTGATCTGGTTCATCAATTTATAAGAACAATTAATGATATTCCCTACCGTAGCGCCCAAGTCGTCTCCCACAGCATCCATATATACCTCTGGTTGGCCAATCTTCAGGTTTTCAAAGAAAATCCCATTGAGGTTATAATCGTAATTTTGCCCGGTATGGGCGAGCACCACGTCAAAATACTTCCGGCATTTATTAATCACTGCCGCCAGCCGGATAATCTCCGGACGGGTCCCTACAATGATGAGGAGTTTCAGTTTCCCATTGTCCTTAAATTTCAAATCGGAATAATCAGTTTTGATGTTCATGGCTGCCTGCCTTCCAAATATAAATTTTCAGGTGGTCCAAGGGAATCCACGATAAATCATCAGGTGAGAATCCCCTAATAAAGTTATTATACTTTTTCAAAAAAGGTATCCGGACGATTGGGATCAAACTGTTCGTTCGCCCACATCACTGTCACCAAATTTTCCGTATCACTCAAGTTTATGATGTTATGTGTCCAGCCGGGGATCATATGAACCGCTTCTATATTATCACCGCTCACTTCAAACTCCACGGTTTCCCCGGTATGAATATTGCGTTCCTGGATCAGCCCATGCCCAGAAACCACAATAAACAATTCCCATTTGGAATTATGCCAGTGCTGCCCTTTGGTAATTCCCGGCCTGCTGATATTAACGCTTACCTGCCCGCAGTCCGCGGTATGTACCAGCTCCGTAAAACTGCCGCGGTCATCGCAGTTCATTTTCAGCGCATATTTAAACTTCTCCGCCGGAAGGTATGTTAAATACAGGCTATACAGCTTTTTCGCAAAGCTTCCCTCTGGAATTTTGGGGATCGTCAAGGTTTTTGGCTGATCCTTAAACTCTTCCAGCAGGTCTACAATTTCGCCAAGTGTTACTTTATGGGTGACTGGTACGCAGCAGTAACGTCCATTCTCACATAACACTGTCTCCACGCCGTTAAACTCACAATGCTGTTCTTTCCCCTCAAGGAGGTCAAACATGCCTTCTACCAAATCATCAATATATAAAAGCTCCAGTTCCGTGCTGCGGTCGTTGACAGTGAATGCCTCATCATTCGCCACTGCCCAGCAGAAAGTGGAAACAGCGGAATTGTACTTGGGGCGGCTGTGCCCCATCAGATTTGGGAAGCGATAAACCGCTACCTTTGCCCCTGTTTCCTTCGCGTAGGAGAAGAATAGCTTCTCCCCCGCCTTCTTGGAACGGCCATACTCAGAATCTCCGAACCTGCCCGCTAACGTAGCCTGTATGGAAGAAGAAAGCATGACAGGCACCTTATTGTTACACTTTTTCAGCATATCCAGCAATACAGAAGAAAATCCAAAATTACCGCTCATAAATTCCGCCTGGTCTTTGGGACGGTTCACCCCCGCCAGATGAAAGACAAAATCAGCTTTCCCGCAATATTCTTCCAGCTCCTCCAGTGTCGAGTTGATATCATACTCATAAATCTCATCAATGTGCAGGTTGGGACGGGTGCGGTTTTTCTGTTCCTGAATATTCTTCAAATTGGCCACAAGGGCGGTTCCCACCATACCCTTTGCGCCGGTTACCAATATATTCATCTCTTTTCCCTATCCTTATCTTTTTTCCCAAGCCTCAAGTTCTTCGCGGATATAGCTCAGTTCCATCAGTTTTTCCTTCACCTGTTCTACCGTCCATAAATCTGTATTATTGGAATTGAATTCTGTCAGTTTGTTGCGTCCCACATCGCCGTCTTTAAAATACTTATCGTAGTTCAAATCCCTCTTATCGCATGGTACACGGTAGAAATTGCCCATATCAATGGCGTTGGCGCATTCTTCATTGGTCAAAAGCGTTTCGTACATCTTCTCGCCGTGGCGGATCCCGATCACCTTAATCTCATCATCCGAATGGAACAGCTCCTTCACCGCCTGTGCCAGCACTTCAATGGTGCAGGCCGGCGCTTTCTGTACCATAATGTCGCCGGATTCCGCGTTCTGGAAAGCAAATACGACAAGCTCCACCGCTTCCTCAAGGCTCATCACAAAGCGTGTCATGGACGGCTCGGTAATGGTAATGGGGTTTCCCGCCTTGATCTGCTCAATCCAAAGAGGGACCACGGAACCTCTGGAACAAAGCACGTTTCCATATCTTGTACAACAGATGCTGGTCTTATCCGGCGACACAGTCCTTGATTTCGCCACAATCACCTTCTCCATCATCGCCTTGGAAGTGCCCATGGCATTGACGGGGTAAGCCGCCTTATCCGTGGACAGACAGATAATCTTCTTGACACCCTCGTCAATGGCCGCTGTCAGGACATTTTCGGTACCCAGGACATTGGTCTTTACCGCCTCAATAGGGAAAAATTCGCAGGAGGGCACCTGCTTTAAAGCCGCCGCGTGGAAAATATAATCTACATTGTGCATGGCGTTGCGCACCGACTGTATATCCCGTACATCCCCTATATAAAACTTGATTTTGTTGCTTGCCTCCGGGTATTTCGCCTGGTATTCATGGCGCATGTCGTCCTGTTTTTTCTCATCCCGGGAAAAAATGCGGATTTCCCCAATATCAGTTGTCAAAAACCGGTTTAGCACCGCGTTGCCAAACGAGCCGGTGCCTCCTGAAATCATGAGCACTTTATTCGTAAACAGTCCCATTTTATCAACTCCGTTTTAATTTTAATTTCTGGAATAAGGCGCGCTTCCTTTCTTTATTCATCGCGAACAGGAAATAGGCGGCCAGATATACCATGGAAACAATACATGCTTTTATCACCAAATAGAACCAACCATTGTGTGAGAAAAGGGATACCAAATATCCGCCCAGAAAAACTGTCAACAGACAAGGAATGAGCATGGGCAGATAACATTTGAGATAAAACGATTTCATGTCCATATGAAGCTTGTGAGAAAAAATGTAACATTGCCATACCACATTGGCGCAGCCGGCGATACAAATGGAGGTGCAGACCCCCACCACCCCAAAATAATATCCCAGCAAAAAGGATAATCCCAGCGTGACCACGCCGATGATGGAAAAGCCGATCGCCTGCCATTTCACCAGATTCTTGGCGATAATGGTGGTTTTCCCAATCTGCTGGGAATATTCCAGCAGGGCGGGAAACAAGATCAAGATGGTGCAATAATAGGACATGACATAATCCTGGCCCATCCATAAAACCATAAATTCTTTCCCAACGCAAATAAACCCCACAAAAACCCAGCTCAGGATAAACATCTGAAAACGCCCCACCTTAATCATCAGGGGGGTAATCTCCTCCTCCCGATTCGCAGCTATTTTCCTGGAAATCGTGGGAAGGAAAAGCCCGTTGATCGCTTCAGCGACAGTATAATAATAGCTGGCGATAGAGGATGCCGGTGCAAAAATAGCGATGGCGATCGCCCCGGACACTATCCCTAAAATAGAAGAAGCCATATTATAAATAAGCTTTTGAGCGAATGTAATCACGGTAACCCAGACGGAAAATCCAAAAATCATTCGATAGATGCCTTTTTGGGTAATGTGAAACGACGCTTTGACCTTGATCTGGGATTTAATAATCACCAGCTTAATGAGGATGGTAACGACGCCGGCTACCGCGTTGGCCGCCACAACGGCGATTACCCCCATATTGAGCAGCAACGCTAGAACCACCAGTACGATTGTGAACAATTTCCTGAACAGATCGCACAATTTCAGCTGGATAAACTTTTCATAGGAGGTCAATATCCCGTTCTGGGTAAGGCAAGGGAAACTGATTAAATTGAAACTGGCGACAATAATAAACAGGATCCGGAAAGTATCCAGCTCGGATTGATCCAATTTCGCGTAGATATCCCCTAAAAAGAAGTAAACAACGCTGACAACCACCAATAACAGGAGATCCAAAAATAAAAAGAGCTTATAGGTGGCGCCCAGTAGCTGTTTGATTTCCTCCTGCTTGCCTTCCGCCCGATATTTTGATAAAAAACGGGACATGGCAGAGCTGATGCCAAAATCAATGAGGAACAGATTAATCAGCGAAGTGGCTAGGGTAAATAACCCATAATTGGCTTGCCCAATTTGCCTGACCATCCAGGGGGTATAGAGCAGAGTGGCGACAATATTAATGGCAATGGCAGCATAAGAAATCATTGCTCCCAGTTTAATTTGTTTCTGACTGTTCATTTCTTTATCCCTACACTTGAAATTTTCAGGCCCTTCCGGAAACCGTAGATTCGGACATTTTGCGTTACCTTTTCCATTTTGTCTATTCCCCGGTAAAACGCTCTCAGAACTTTTGCCATTCCCTGCGGATTGGAACAATACAGCATCCGATATCTCCGATCAACAGACCGTTCTGACAATACACCCAATTTATGTACATCTACATTTTTTATCTGATTTTTTTCAAACCAAACCTTATTGTTCCAAAGCCATCTCCCCCAGGCGATTCCATATCCATATCTGGGATTATTTCTATATGGGAAAATCATGCCATCGAGATCAAAGTCGTTTTTTTGATAAAGCCATAGAAATTTCTTCTCCGAGCCAGCCACCCTCTTGGAACCCTTTTCCTCAAATTGCCACGGATTTTCTGATAAATCCAGGAAAGACATCAATGTTTCCCGATTCCATAATGCAACCTGCGTATCCAGGCGGTACAGAATATCGGATTCCGCGATACGGAACTCGCTGTTTTTCCATACTTTCTTTAATTTATCCAGATTGGATGCATAAAACCTGCAAACCGCGATAGAGCTGTCTTCCTCCATCCATTCCATACATCGGTTCATCTTGCTTTGGTTCACATAATCCAGCAGAAAGAAATCCTCTAGAGAAAAAACCACGTACTTCGTGTCAATCTGGTCTAAACAGTGGTAAAGCCTCTGGCTCCAAGTGTAATTCCCGCTGGAATTGATGGTTTGAATCTCCAATCCTTCACAGTGGTACTGTTTCGTTTCAGTATTCAGATATATTTTTTGCGGATGCTCTGGCCAATACTTTTTGATTAACTCAAAATATGGATACCACGCTGTAGCGTATTTGTCGCAGCTGCACACCAACAGACTGCAATTCTCGCTGAAATTCAATCCGTCCTTACCTCCTTTTTAACACTTCGTTGATAACTTTTTCCCATTCCGCTTTTACTTTTTCGGAGGAGTACAGGGAATAGATGGGGGAAAACAGTTTTTTATCTTCCAAAGAAATCTGAGCGGTCATCTTCGTCAACTGGTCGGGCAGCTCCTCAAAGGAGTCCAACATGACAACGGGTGCCCGCATTTGCTCCAACTCATAATATTTCAGCCAAGATCCAATGATTACCCTGGATCCGGCATATACCTGTTCCTTTAAGGAATTGGAAAAAGCGTCCGTATCCCTCATATGCAGGTAGATATCGGTGGCAAGGCTCATCACCGCGTTTTTCTCAAAGGGGTAATATTCCTCCAAAATCCTGACGCCGCAGCCGCATTGTTCCGCCTCCCGGTGTACCCGGTCAATGTAAGGCTGGTTATACCTTCCATACTGCATGGGAACGATGACAAACAGCCTTTCTTTGATTGCTTCCGGCAATTTCGCGATCTCATGAAGCATGACATCCTGATGCTGATCCTCATACGCACTATATCCGCAAGTGACACATACCCGATCTACCGGAATCCCCAATTCCTGTTTGCAGTCCTGAGAAGACTTCGACGCGGCGATTTTGTGAATGCAGTCGATCCCGGCTGTGGCAAACCTGCAGATTCTGAGCTTCTGGTCAAAAATATCCCCATATATCGCCCGGAAATCCTCATAGGTCTTTTGGGTGGTAACCGTGATGGCGTCCACAAAACGGAAACACCGTTTTCTCAATTTCACCACAAAGGGAGCTTTGTTTTCCACATCCCCGCCCCAATAGGAAGCGATCACATGGGCGAACTTCCTCCGGTGCAGCAGGTAAAAAAGCATGCTCGTCTTATATACGGAATGGATGTGGCATAAATCGATTTTCGGAAGCTTGCGGAATAACGACAGTTTTTTCAAGAAATTGCGAAGCCGATCCTGTCTGGTGGCATTCGGAACATCCCCTCCATACTGTTCCGCAATCGAGTGAAGGGTAATGTGATGCTTTTTATAATAGTCCCGGTATTCCTGTTTTACCCGCTCTGTGGACAAAGTGAGCAAATGGACCTCAAAGCGATCCCCATCCAGTACGGTTTTGACATAATTGAAGATGTGCATGGAATTGGCGTCGCCTACAATCAGATATCTCATACGTTTCCCGGCTTTCTCCTTTTTACCAATAGCTTTCTGATCTGATGTTCCGCTTTTCTTCTGATCTTTTCATAAAAAGGCGGCGCGATATGGTCCATCAGCTTTTGATAGTAATGGTAATCCTCTATGACATAAGGGGGATGCCGCAGCGGAAAGGTAATCTCCCTGGCGGTCGTGGTAAACATCTGCTGTATTTCCTTGGGCAGCTCTGCGATATTGTCCGGGGCGTGAGTAGCGTTTAAGGACGTCCCCACGTTTTCCACCAGGTTTTCCGTGGGATAAATCACCAGTCCGGAGTTGAGCAAAGTACGGAAGCCCACAATATGTTCCCAATAGGGGATTCCCTCATCCCTACACTTACGAGCGAGCTCCAGGCTTTTTTGAAAACGCCTGTGCCCCGACCGGTGGGCAGCGAGATCCAGATAATAAGGATCATTTAAAAATTGATAATCCGTCTCCCAGGTATCCGCTACCCTCTTCCAGCTCGCCCAGCCCCAAGAGGAACCGGAACGGGCGAAGAAGTAGCTGTAGCGTTTATCATCAATCCCCCCATAGAGGGTCTGCCCACAAATCCGGTCAACCCGGGTGTCATATTCGTATTTATCCAAAAGCTCCTTGCAGAAACGGAAAAATGACTGAGAGGGGACGATATCGTCTTCCAATATGATACATTTGTCCACCAGGGAGAACGCCCATTTATGGGACAAATGGGTAGAGGGGTCGCACCCCATATTTTTCTCATGATAGTTTTTATGTACTTCACATTCCCAATCGATCTCATCCGCGATCTTCCGGCATTCCAGGATATTTTTCACATCCTCTTCCCGTCCCTCCCGGGGGCCGTCCTGCCAAAGCAGCAGCACACGGGGCCTGGCTTTTTTTACTTGCTCAAACATTTGCCGGAACTGTTCGGGACGAGCGAAAAAAATACACAATACGGCAACGTCAATTTTCCATTTCTCCATTGTTATCCCCTCTTATGATTTTCTCTTTTTTACCACTCTGGCTGGGTTGCCCACCGCCACGGAATAAGCGGGCACGTCTTTGGAAACCACGGCGCAGGCTCCAATCACGGCCCCCTGTCCGATTGTCACCCCGGGCAGGATACAGACCCGCGCCCCAATCCGCACATCGTCGCCAATCACAACCGGCTTTAGCGGTGCCATGCCCTGTTCCCGCATTGGGATTTCCGTATCTGCTGTCTGATGGTTTTGTGTGAAAATCAGGACATCCGGTCCCATCATAACATGGCTCCCCAAAGTCACCCCATTGGGGATCTCACAACCAAACCCAACCCCGGAATGATCTCCTATGGTTGTATTTTTATGAATTTTACAGTATCTTCCGATATTAATATTCTTCCCCGCGGATTTTATATATTTCCTCACAAAATAGTTGCGGAGCTTTCCCCACTTTTCCGGTGTCTTTCTAATGAAATAAATAAAAAGGAACTGATAAATCTTACCCATTCTCTTCACTCCTTTTTGTTCGTATATGAAAGGATACCCACAGAGGGACAATCAGGAAAACCGCGATCGTCACCTCAAAAACATACCCAATGGGATTCAAAAAAGATAATGCCAAAAGGAATACCATAGCGATATCGAACAGTTCCAGGGGGAGTTTTTTCTCCCCCATCACCCTTCGGATTATTTTCCAGGAACGGACAAATACCCAAGCCCATAAGCCGATTCCCACAATTCCATTCTTTTCCAGAATATTTACAATCAGGGAATGGGCGTTGGAATTCTCATAATATCCGCCAAAGATCGGGCTCTTTATCCAGTTCTGTAAAGACTGCATCATCAGCTCAGGACGACTCCCCAGTTCATTGACATCCTGATTGGTAAACGCCTCCGCCATCTGCAAAAATTTGGAAGATAACAGGGAACCGGTAAAAAGATCACTAAGATAATAAAGCAGCGGTACAAACCCAATGATCAGCGCAACACAGCCGATAAAAAGCAATATCCGGACTTTCCAACTGTGCGCCCGGCGAAATAGGAGCAAGACTGTTCCCAAAAAAGTGAGCAGCAATAACGTCGTATACTGGCATTGCAGGATATAGTAAAACCCCAATATCGTCAAAAGTACGCCGGCTACCTTTACCCACCGCTTAGGAGCGTTCAGGGCCAACCAGACAAAGCAGAGGGTTATAATCCCCATCATGTAGGAAAATTCAAAGCCGCCCACATTTCTCAACCGGTAAGCATTGATCTGGCTGGAACTCGTGGCAGTACTCTGCGCCAGTATCCTAGAGATCCAAGGATCCACTGCCAAAGCCTGTAGCGTATTGAACAGGATGATAAATACTACAATAAAAACGGACAACAAAAGGAACCCCTTTTGCTTGCTGGTACAATAACGTATGGCGTAGCATCCCCACAGTACCGGTAAAAAGAACCGCACATTCCGTATCAACTCATTCGCTGCTTCTGAAAAAGGAAAGTCGCAGAACAGTAGATATCCGATAAACAAGGCAAAGGAAGCCCCTAGCAATAAAATCGTATAATGTACCAGATCCCTTTGCCGCAGCAACAGGAAAGGCAGGGATCCCAGCATCAGGACCGCTGCAAAAATATAAGGCACTTGCAGCTTTGTATATGGCAATATATAGACAATTACCGTCAGTACGGTATAAAGGACAAACACCAGTTGTCCCTGGGTGCCTTGTCTCCTATCCTTGATTAGTTTCGTTTCCATTCTTTGCGTTCTCCATCAGGTCCATATAAATATTTTGATAATGGTCCGCCATCATTTCCCTGGAATACTGATGTGCGGCCTGTCCGCTGATCTCCTGTCCATCCCATTGACGCTCCCATAAAAAAGATCGGAGCTGCCTTTGCAATTCTTCCGTATCCCCATATTTTACAAAAGAAGAATAGTCAGGAAGAGAGATCCCTTCCGGGGCTCCCGCCTGAAATCCCACTACCGGGGTGCCGCAGCACAGGCTCTCAGCGCATACCATGGAAAAGGTCTCCTTTTCGCTGGTAAGCAAAGTGACGTCCGCCAAGGAATAAAAGGCCGCCAATTCGGACTGGTCTTCTACCCTTCCCACATCCAGCACGTTCTCAGGCATTGACAGGCTGCGGTCCGTATTTCCCACCACGACAAACGCTACGTCTTCCCGTTGCATACGCTGCGCGAGCTCCAATACATACCTGCCTCCCTTGATGGGACTGGTAAAGTTCGGGGTGACATGAAGCACCACTTTTTTTCCTTCCAGATGGTATTTCCCCCGGAGAGAGGAGGCATCGGTATGTTTGAAAACCGATGTGTTCAGGCCGTTCATCACTACTTCATGCCGGAATTCTTTCAGGATAGGGGAAGCAGCCGCCCTCTCCATCAGCCATGGGGACACCGAACAGACCACAAGGCGATCCCCAAAGCCCGCAAAGGCCTGTCTCATGCGTTTCCAGGAGCTGGCGGTGCGGTCCAGCAATATGGATTTCGTCTCCTGTTTCCGCCTGGGACAATGGCCGCATCCGGTTTTCCATCGTTCGCAATCCAGCGCGTACCCGCAATTGGCGGTATACATAAATTCCGCATGCAGCGTCAGGACCGTAGCGATCTTATTCTCTTTTAACCACTCTACCAATCGATAAACATTGACAAAATAGCCGTTGATACAATGCAAATGAACCACATCCGGGTTTTCCGACTGGATGATCCGGATCAGTTTCCGAGTGGAAAAACCGCATCCTCCGTACATGATCCCCGTCATCCGGGATCTCAGGTTATTCCATTTTGAATAAAGTTCCCCGCAGGTCTTATAAACCCCGGGCACCGACACATTTTTCCCCCGGCCATAACAAATGACCGTCTCAATCCCCTGTGCCTGTAACCGGTGGTCGATATCCTGCATGATCTTTCCGGTACTGCCGGTATTATATACGCAGTTAATCTGAAGTACTTTCATCCGTCACCACCTCGCTCAAAACATTTCTTAAAATCCCGCTCTGTAACTCCCGGGAATGGAATCTTCTTGCGACCGCAAGGCCCTCCCTCGCGGTTTCCTCCCGCTTTTCCGGGTGGGAAAGGTAATCCCAAAGCACCGCTTTTATCTTCTCTTGGCCGGTTGCCACTCCAGCACAATGATTGTCCATTAAATGTCTGATAGAAGCAACCTGTTCGGAACCATAAGCGAATAAGCAAGTACCGCTTGCCAGGCTGTCCGCGATTTTGGTGGATATGGAGTACCGCACCCTTTCGATATCCTGCGGCTGGAATGATTCCGTGTGAACCAGTATCAACGCGTTTTGCATGATACGATGCACCTCGCCGCCGCTGACAAACCCTTTTACTTCTATGGACTCTATCCCTTGAAGCGGCCTTAAAATTTCCGGATTCCGGTCCCCTGTATAAATGAGCAAACGGTAGTGGGTCCCATTCTCCTCATTGATGCTTTGAAGCGCCCGTCCGATCTCTGCCAGGGATTGGTTCCGGTTGAGCTGAAGGTTCCCAAGATAAACCAGATCCGTGCTGTCTGATTTCTGCGGCTGGGAAGCGACTGCCATATTCGCCCCGGAATAAACAGTCGTAGTGGGACATCCAAACTCCTGTTGATAGGCTTCCGCCAGACTGTCGCAAATAGTGACCACCTGGGCGGAACGCTTCATCAAGCCGGCTATCTTGCGGCGGAGGGACCGGTAATAGGCCTTTTGTACCCATCCACGCTGGAGCGCAAAGGTGCTGAAATAAAAGTCGTCGCATACATAAGACACGATGGGAATATCCAGCTGATCCGCCATCTTTTCAATGACCCCATAAAAGAAAGAAGAGACGCCTGGAGCCGCGAAAATCACCTCCGGCCTTTGTTCCGTCAGCCATTGCCGTAATGCCTTGGTATTCCAGCGGCCCCATTTCCAGATCAGATTGCGGCAAAAAAGTTTTAACTCCCGATGCCTGGCCTTATTCTGATACATCTTTTGGTCAGAAGCATGTTCATACAAAGTGTTATCCGGACGTATTTCAAGCGCATTTATCACACGTCCCGACTTTTTCCTCTTTAAAACATCTTTATCGGTTACTCTGTAGTAACTGCAACATTTCCGTATATTGGGCAGCGTCGGATAGATATAGAACTGGCATACTTCCTCCGCCTTGAATGTCTCAAACAGCGCGAGAAAGGTCTTCCCCATGCTGTTATAATCGGTAATCGGATTATGGCTTACAATCAGTACTTTCATATTCATTTAACCACTCAACACAATCAAAATGTTTTTCAAAAATACGCAGGCCCCACGCGTTGCAATAGCGAAGGGTATCCCCCACATGGCTTTGCCCTTGAAATTCCGGCAGGTAAACCTGCCAGGGATAACGGGTATTCTCACAGGATGTAAAACAAACCTTTGGATAAGCAAGCCGGTCAAACCGTTCCTGCTCTTCTTGGTTATGGATAAAATTATCGGTCGCGATCAAAAAGATATTCTCATAGTTGACCCTCTGCGCCCTTCTTTTCCAATCCCGGATCAATGATTCACTGGAATCATAATGCACCCCAATCACGGTCAGGCCATCCAAACAGCAAACCGGGTACCCTTCTTTGGTGCGTTCCCCCGCCACAGGTTCCACCTGTAAATAGTAACGCAGGTTTTCCGCGAAGGTCACAAATTGAGGAATAATCAAGTTAATTGTTGGAGTACGAAACTGTTCCCCAACATCATGATAGAGGATTCCGCCGATACAGTTCGATGAGATCAGCGAAAAACTGTGATTTTTCAGTCTTTTCCGCATAGAGGCCTTTAGCGGGGCCCTCCAGATCTCTTTTGTTGTCTCCTTTATGATCTTTTTAACCTTGTTTTCCACTCTCGCCCAACAACCCTTCTATGGTATGCACCAGTTTTATATAGTTCGTCCCTCTGTCAAATTTCTCCGTAAACATAGCCTTGGCGTGGCCGCTCATGGCTTTGCGCAAATTTTCGTCCTCATACAGCTGGCGCAGGGCATCTGCTACCCCCTGGACATCCCCATTTTTCACATTGATACCAGCCTCGTATTGTTCCAGCAGCGCCCTGTATTCCGGGCTGTTCTGGGTATTGACCACGGGAACCCCCGCCGCCGCGTAATCGGACACTTTATTGATAATGGACGCCACAGACTGTCCTACAATGGGATTCACCGCAACATCGCACTGCGTCAATGTCTTCATCATCAGGCCATATTCCAAAAGACCGGTAAAGTCACAGTTCGCGCCTACTTCCGCGGCAAAGCGTTCAAACTCCTCCCGCAAAACGCCTTCCCCCATCACTTTAAGCACAATGTTGGAATATCCGGCTTTCTCTAATTCTTTTACCGCTAGAATCACCGTTTTGATATCGTAACTATGCCCCAGCGCTCCTACATAACCGATCCAAAATTCACCGGGGTCTTTGGAAACGGAGCACCCCTGCATTTTTTCCTGTACCAATTGGCTGTCTGTCCCGATATATATGCTCAGCCCGCGGCACTGCGTGTTGTGCTGTTTCCCTCTGGCTACATAGGTATCCGACACCGCCATAATCTCACTGGCCCGGCGATAAATGCGGTTAGCCTGTTTGAGCATCGGGAAAAATAACAGATCGGAAACAACAGGGATACGCAGCGCCATTTTGAACGCCTCCGGCCAAAGGTCCTGGATATCCACAATCACCGGGACGCCATGATCTTTGCCATATTTGGTGACGTAATCGGCCACGGTCAGGGACGGGACAGACACAATGATCAAATCCGGTTTTTTCCGTTTTTGCAGGTACCGGTATACATTTCTACCAAATTGGCGGTAACTGGAAATCCGCCTTAGGCAAATATTCTTGGCGTATCCCTTTTCGTATTGCAGGGTCATCCGATAGGGAAGGGCGGAAAGGTTGAGCGTCTCCGGGTCCCTTTGCTGTTTTTTCAGGTGGCAGAAGGTGGACGTCACCACCTCCAGATCATAATACCGACATAAAATATCCGCAAAAGACCGATACCGGCTGCTTGCTTTTTCTTCTTCAAAGTGCCAATAGTTGGCGATCAGCAAAATATCTTTCTTATGCCCGTCCATCCTTTGAATCCTCTCTCCATTGTTCCAGATTATGATAAACCAAATTCCAAAGCCTCCTATGGTTGCCTTCCCCCACAAAGGAGTTATGGGGCGTCACGACCACCTGTTCCATGGACCATAAAGGCGAACTCTCTTCCAGGGGCTCCTGTTCAAAAACGTCCAAAACCGCCCCGCCGATTTCACCCGCTTGCAGTTTCTCAGTCAAAACCTCTTGGTCCACAATAGGGCCCCGGGCGATATTCACAAGGACAGCGTCCTTTTTTAACCGGCCCAACCGCCGGTGGTCAAAAAGGTGGTATGTCTCCCTGGTAAGAGGCAGCGTAAGAACCACAATATCAGCCATATATAAGAAATCATCGAGTTCATGGATACCGCCAACGGTAGAAAAGTACGGATTATCCAACGGATTGAGATCCACCCCTATGACACGGCATCCGAACGCGCCGAATCGTTTCGCGCATTCCCGTCCAACGTTCCCGCATCCGACAATGCAAACCGTTCTACCAAATAGCTCCAATAGGCCTCGATGTTTTTTCCACGTCTGATTTACCTGGTTTTCTGCAAAAAACCGGCTTTTTTTATAAAGTTCCAATACGCCGCAAAGGGCAAATTCCGCCATAGGAATGGAATACACATCTTTTGCATTGAGCAGTTTGATGTGATGTTCCCTGATATAATCAACGGGAACCCGGTCATATCCGGCGCTGGTCAACTGAATCCATCGCAAATGATCCAGATCCTCGATCTGATTATGCAAAAAGAAGGAATTACAAATAATCCCTTCCACCCAAGAAGGCTCCAAGCCCTGGCTAGCCATGGGAATGGTTTCGTCCACAAGGATGCGGACGGAATAACCCAGTTTTTCCAGTCTGTCAATCTCCTGTCCTGAGCAAGGAAACGCCCCTGTGATAAGCAAATTCAAATTATTTCACTCACAATCTTTTTCACATCTGCTACCATTTCCGCATGATTATTGATAAAGAAATCGCTGTATTGCTGGACATTACGTTCAAACGCCCGAATCTCCCGGATTCCGTTTACAAAAGTATTGCTGATGATTCCCATATGGGTGATTTGATTGGTATTGCAAAAGCTCCTGGACAGGATAGCGCAGGTGGAACCCAACCGATAATGTTCAATAATAACTTTCTCAGCGGGAAGCATGCCTTTGCTCAAAGCGGCGATACCGCCAAATCCATAGGGGATGTCCTTCGCTTGAAACTTACGGCACAGCCGTTCCACAGTGCCGTCCGCCAGCAGTTCAAACATAAACTTTTTCTGATAGCCCAGGCTCAAATCGTTTAACCCGATAAAAACCTCATCAATTCCTGGTAATTCCAGGATCTCATCCACTAGGCGCACGGAATCCACGGTTTCAAACAACAGCATGGTTTTGGCCCGGCCTCCAACATACTGTAAAAATTTCTCCACTTCCCCCACTGTCTTAAAGTAGGGAAGCATAACAAGGTCAGCCCCCGCCTGTATCACGGCGTCAACCTCTTCTTTTGACGATTCATATTCGCTGGAGGCTTCATGGATCGGGTTTACCCGGACAAGCAACTCGGCGTACTGGATGGCTCCACGTATCCCGCGCACATCTTCTACCGTATGATGGAGCTGTACAGTATCCATCCCCTTTTGCCGTTCGCCTTTCCCGATATACTCCATATCCAAAAAGATACGGTCTACCCCGGCCGACTCCGCAATTTGCGCAACCGCGGGATCATTGGTGATATACATTAATTTTAGTGCCATGAATTCCCATTACCCCTTATTTTTTCTCTACTGTTTCCGCCTGGACAGGATTTTCCTGTCGGTTCGACGTGGTTGATTCCGTATTCGCGTTATCAGCGTTGGTAAGCACTTTAGCAATGGATAAAAAGAAAATCTTCATATCCAGCAGAAACGACAGATGCTCCACATACCAGACATTCAGCTCAATCCTCTTGTTCCATTCCACCGTTTTTCTTCCGTTTACCTGGGCCCAGCCGGTAATGCCCGGGCGAACTTCAAACATTTTTCGCTGTTCTTCCGTATACTCCTCAATAGGCCATGGATGATAGGTGAGAGGGGGCCGGGGACCGATAAAGGACATGGAACCGGACAGCACGTTAAATAACTGCGGGATTTCATCAATACTGGTGGCCCGGATAATCTTTCCTACCCGTGTGACGCGGGAATCCGATTTGCCCGAATATACGCCGCTTCCCGTAAACTCAGCATTGACGCACATAGATCTAAATTTCAGGATTTTGAACTCTTTGCCATGCAGCCCCAGCCTGGCCTGCCGAAAAAAAACAGGGCCTGGGGAATCCAATTTGATGATAACCGCTACAATCAACATCGGAACGGCACAGATCACGATACCAATAATAGACAAAATGATATCCATCAACCTTTTTATGTTCTTATACATAATGTCTCCCCCCGCCGCTAACACTTCTATACCCACAAATTTTTTATGATAGGCCTTCTGCTAAAGGATCCTTTTTTCCTTATAAAACCATCTTTTATGACATTTATTATAATTTTTTCCCTATCGCAAGTCAACGACTTCTCCCTTTTTCAGCATTGTTCCACAGAATTTAATTTCCAGATATTGCAGTTTAAGGAAAATAGACAACAACAGGTCAGAAAGGCGTTTTCCTCTCCTTTTTTCCTTCTTTATTCCTGCTCCTTTCTAATTTCTCTAAAGCCAAATAGCGGTTTTTTTATTTCCGCTTTATTTTTCAGGCATTATTTTTGAGATTTTTTGTCTTCTCCTGGTCTGCTGGAATCATACAGAGGACAAGTGTCATAAGGTTTTTCTTCCCCTCATATGTTTACGATAGAAAAACTGTATCAAGAAAGGGGGATCTCTGTTTTGGAAAAAAACAACCTCTCCATCTCATTCCACGATCCCAACCCCCCCGGGCAGGTAAGGGATTGTCTGATCAAGGCACTGGGCAACGGCGTTTGTGAGCGGATCAGCCGTTGTATAGCGGAAGGACAAGCCCATTTTTTTCAAAATAATTTCAATACCCGTTGAACACAAAAAGGGAACAAGATCACTATCACACAAGGGGGCTTGCTAACCGTTTATTATAAAGCTGCTTTTATCCTGCTCTACTGTACGAGGGAACCCTTTGGGAAAGGGTTCCCTCGTGTTTATCTAAAAAAGCAACCTTTTGCAAAAGAATATTCTGTTATAATAAAAGAAAGGGGATTTCATATGATACGGGCCGTCGCTTATTGCCGTGTCTCCACCAACAAAGAGGAACAGTTGGACAGCCTGGAGGCCCAACAGCAATTTTTTTCAGACTATGCGGAAAAAAATGGGTATTGCTTGATCCATATTTATGCCGATGAAGGAAAGAGCGGAACCAAAATGAAAAACCGCACCCAGCTTTTACGGATGCTCTCAGACGCTATGCAGCAACAGTATGATCTTGTCCTGATCAAGGACGTCTCCCGTCTGGCCAGAAACACCCTGGATTTTCTCACAAGTATCCGGAAGCTCAAATCCTTTGGTATCAAGGTACTCTTTGTCAACTACGACCAGACCACTTCGGAAAGCTCCGAATTTATGCTTACCCTCCTTTCCGCCATGGCCCAGGAAGAAAGCGCCAATACCAGCAAGCGTATCAAATTTGGGAAAAAGCTTAACGCAGAACGCGGGAAAGTCCCCAACCTGGTATTTGGCTATGACAAGATCCCGGGGGAATACTTTACCTTACATATCAATGAAGACGAATCCCGGGTGGTGCGCCAAATTTTTTACTGGTATACCCGGGAACATATGGGGACCAACCGGATTGCCTGCGAACTGAACCGTATGGGGATACAGACCAAACGGGGCAGCCGATGGAGCCAAAATGCCGTCTCCCGTATCCTTTCCAATCCCCTTTATATTGGAAAGGTAATCAATGGCAAGCAGGAAGTGGAGGACTTCCTCACCAGCCGCCGCAGCAACCGCCCCCAGGAAGACTGGTCCATTGTCACCCGGCCGGAACTGGCACTTGTAGGGGAAGACCTTTTCGACCGGGCGCAGAGGATACTCCAACAACATAGGGATCTTTTCCACGCCACCGGGCAGCGACAAAGCCAGCGGCATGTTTTCAGCAAACTGATCCGGTGCAGCTGCTGCGGCTCTTCTTTCCGTAGGGTAGAACGTAAAAAACAAAAAGGGAGCGTCGCCTATTGGACCTGTGCGGGCCGCAACGCCAACGGCGTGGACTACTGCCCCAACCAAACAAAAATTGAAGAAAAAGAGCTGCTGGTATCCCTCCAAGGATATTTCTCTTCCATGCTCGATGACAGGCCCGGCGTTATCAAGCGCATTGCCGCAGAGTGCAACAGGCAGCTGCAATCCAGAGGGGAAAAACCGCTCACTGAAAAAGATCTGACTGCCTCCCTGGCCAAGGCCAACCGTTCCAAACAGCGTTATCTCGATATGTATGAAAATGAGGTCATTGATATGGAAACCCTCAAAGGCAAAACCCGGGAGCTCAATGAAACGATCCAGCAGCTACAGAAGGAACTCCTTTTTATCCGGCAAAACACTCGGCCCGACGATCTCTTCTCTTCCTTGTTAAACAACACTTTTCAGGATCTGGAGGGCATCCTCTCCACGGAAAACATCACCCATGATCTGCTCTCCCGTATGATTAAGGAGATGGAAGTCGATCAAAGCGGGCATATCCATGTATATTTTAACCTGCTTTCAGAGGCATTGCCGGCAGGCAACGTTCCACGAACAGACAACCGTACATAAAGACGTTGCTGAGCGGTTGAAGTATGTAGATCCCCAATTGTACCGGGAAGTAAAAAGTGTTTTAGAAGTAAACAAAGCCCAGCGCCATATCCGGGGAGGGCTCGCCACTCGAAAAAAATATCTGGAACGCCGCTGAGCGGAGGAATTTTTGATATATGCTGTATGGGGAAAGTCTTCTTTTCCAGCAGAGAACCCTATCAGTCATGACAAGCAGCGACAAAAAAGGCATCTTCTGTATTTCCCACAAGGAAAATCAGAAAATGCCTTTTTATGCGTTCTAGCACGCTATTTGAAAATTTTACGACCTATAGGCTTGCGGGGCCCTCCGCCCCTAATAATTATTCCGCAAAAAGCGGCCTTTGGGGGAGTAAAACCATCGGCCGCCTAAGAAAAGAAAGTTCAAATTGTATTATCCCATTACGGGAACGCTTTTTCTCTTAAGTGCAAGAGAAGGATAAATGTGATATATAGTCGAATCCTCCGCTACCATGGAAATGGGAACTTTGGGAATCAGATAATGAACAGTTTGTACAAACCCATTGGCCCTGCCGTCCGGCATCCCTGTAACAATATGTTTTGCCCCTACCTGCTTTGCAAATCCTGCCGCAATTACCGGTGCATCGTCCTGAAAAAATATTGTCATTTCGGCCCCGGCATCCTTGGTAACTTGATAAAGATATTCCATTTCGTCACTCTTGGCGCAATATCCGTCATTCATCGGTTGTATACATAAAACTTGAAGGGGGACATTCTCTTTTTCCGCCAGCTTTTTCCCCGCTACGATCAACCGGTCACAGTCCCTTTGTCCAGTCACACATACCAGTATGGATGCCTTTTTTCTTTTGCTCACCTGGGCACCTCCTTTCTTCTTTTGATGTTTTTAGTATAGAAGATCTTTGTGGCGGCTATGGTAACAGAAAATGTCTTTTCTATGAACTTTTCTGTTTATTTTTTCCAGTTCCAATCCGAAGAAAAAGGAGGACGAAAAACGTCCTCCTTTTTTATCTGGAAAGACAGGAAAACCTTTTTGTTCCCCGTCTTTTTTAAGCCCCTGAAACGATAGCGAGGGCAAGAGCTCCTAAGTCTTGTTAGTTTTTTGCATCATCCGTCAGTTTTCCGACCCAGTCAGGAAGTCCAAGGGATTTACCCACTGATCATTCTTCTTAATGCCAAAATGCAGATGGTTTTCTTCTACGCTCTCACTGGGAACTACATGGATAGACCCTATCTCCTGTCCCAATTTTACAGTATCCCCTATTTTTACAAGAGTGCTGCTCCCCAATCCACAATAGTATGCTTCAAAATCTTTATGGGTAATAACTACCGTGGTCCCCAGCATAGGGTCTTCATAAATATCTTTCACAGTTCCTGCGGAAACTGCTTTTACCTTTTCGCCCTCTTCGGCACTGAGGTCCACCCCTTCATGCACCCGCCAATCATTGAGGGTCTGGGAATAAATCGGATCTTTCCCACTAAATTCTTTTGTCACTTTCTGACCTACTGGGTAAATATTCAGGTCGTCGTTTTGTGTTTTGGCAACAGAAGCTGTGGGAGTGGAAGAAACCGCTTCAGAGGAGGACGCTTCTGGCTGGGAAGAAACTGGGTCTTGAGAAGAGGATTCCGCTTGAGAACTCTCTTCTTCCTGGGAGGATTGTGCAAAGATACCGCTGATGGTATTGCCCGCCTCCTGGTCAGTCTGGGAAGAGTCCGCAGCAGGGCTGCCTGACTGAATGGGAGCGGGATTCATATAATTTTTCACCCCATCGTAAGTAGTCCAAGCTGCCGCACCGATAGCAATTAAACATACGCCCAACGCTATATAAAAGCCTTTTGACGTTTTGGAACCTTTTTTTCTGGTCTTTTCAAAATGCATCTTGCTCATATCTTCACCTCGCCTATATTGTTGCCTTGTTTTTACTGGAATATGCCGCAGCGAAAATTTTTTGTCCAGTGAACTGGCTTTTTCTTACAAGGTAAAGTATATCCAGAAAAAAATTTTTTAAACGATTAAACGAGAAAAGACCGAATCCTTTTTGGATTCGGTCTTTTCTCATTAGCTTGAGGGGTACATTGAGGAGGGTAGAACATGTACTCAGATGGTGCGGCTCCATCTCATTGAGTACGGTTTTATTATAATATGCAACCTCTCTTGAGTTGTTAATACGCTGTGAATATTCCTTGAATATTCCACAGAGATTTTGTTAACATTTCCCTTAAAACATTTGTTTGATTTTTTTCTACCTTTATGGTATAATGATAAAAACCCCAGAAACCGCTGAAAAATCTTTTATCCCTCTGTGAAATCCTTCTTTTAGGCCTGAAAAAGGAAGGCGTTCCATTCCTATTTTCTATAGATAGCAAAATTGAGAAAAAGAAAATCATGTTATGATCTATGGTGTACCTTTATTTAGAAAAAAGGAAAGATTTTTCTATACTTCTTTATTTCCAGATTTTTTCATCGGTATTTTTAAATTGTATTTCCGTAGAATGTAAAATTCATTTCACAAAAATAATTCTGAAAGAATCAATTGATATGATGGAGGCGATTCCTTTGAAAAAACTATCAGCTAGCCAGGAAAGAATTCTGAATTATCTAAAAGAACGGGCGCAGGATGGGCTTCCCCCTTCCGTACGAGAAATCTGCCGGGCCACTGGCCTAAAATCCACCTCTACTGTACATGTACATTTAAAGACATTGGAGGAAAACGGATATATTACCCGAGACGCTGGATTAAACCGCGCGATCCATATTACAGGGGAGGAACGCAGCTCCCAAGTTCCAGTCTTGGGAAAAGTGACTGCCGGCCTTCCTATTTTGGCTGTGGAAGATATTGAGGGATACATCCCCTTCAGCGAAACCCAGCGGCGAGGCCGCGAACTATTCGCCCTGCGGGTTGTGGGGGAAAGTATGAAAAACGCAGCTATCCTGGACGGGGACATTGTTGTGTGTCACAAAACTCCGGATGTAAAAGACGGGGACATTGTCGTGGCATTGCTGGACGAGGAAGCCACAGTAAAACGTTTCTTCCGGGAAGGCGACCAGGTTCGCCTCCAGCCTGAAAACCCAGATTTCGATCCCATTTACGCCAAAGATGTGGCTATCCTAGGGCGGGTTATTTCCGTGATCCGTTACTATTCGTAATAGGGTATTCAAAAAACTTTTAAACTGAAAAAGAACCCATCTTTTTGATGGGTTCTTTTTCATATAGTAAACATTTCTTACTTGATCAATTGGCAACTGCCAGCCTTTGATCCAGTAATCTTGTGTAAGCGGAAACCGGTTTTACCCCTACCTCCTGCTCTACTAGTTGGCCGTTCTCAAACAGAAGCACCGTGGGGATACTCTGGATTCCATAACGGATTGCCAAATCCTGATGCTCATCGATATCCACTTTGGCTACCGCCACCTTGCCAGCATATTGATCCGCCAGCTGTTCAATCACCGGTGCCAACATTTTACAGGGCATACACCAGGTGGCCCAGAAGTCTACCAGTACCAGCCGCTCCTCGTGAATCAAGGTATCCAATTCGTTTTGATTGGGATGTAATACATGATTTGCCATAATAATCTCTCCTTTAAGTCAATGATACTTTGTATTTAAATTGCTTCTTCCTCTTGTAAAGAAGGCTGCTGTAAAACCAGTTCCTGTCCAGACACTGTTTTTCCGCATTGGGTACAGAAATACTGATGGACAACATGCCCGCCGCATTCCTGATGCACCAATTTCTTATAACAGGTATTCAGATGCTTTTCCCCCCAAAGGATGATACTGTTAAAAACATCCTGCAGGTCCTGGCCGCTGGAAGTCAGCTCATATTGATACCGGGGAGGGTGTTCTTGATAAAGGGTACTTTTCACTAAGCCGTCCGCCTCCAAAGTTTTAAGCCTTTCAGATAGCAGGTTTGTGGGGATCCCCTCCAGGCTTGCCTGAAGTTCCTTATAAGTGCCACACCCCATCAACAGCCGGTGTAAAATCAGAAGTGACCACCTATCCCCAATCAAATTTAAAGTCTGGGCAATGTTGCAGGGGATCTGATAACAATTTTTCATGGTCTACCTCCTTGTTAGAATTATTGGGTGTGGTATTAGTATATGCCATAAGCTTTAATTTGTCAAGTAACTTTATAAAATAAATTCACTTCTTTTTTCCTGTATATTCCCTTATGGGTATGTACCCTGTTTTTTCTTTATTCCTTTTTCCACCAATCTTTTTTTGAAAGAGCAGCTATAGTATGGAATCATAAAATACTTTACTTTTTTATTGAGAGGCTATCCTTTAAGAATTTTCTCCCAAATATCCATGAAAAAGGCCGTAAAACTAGTTTTTTAGGCAGGGATGTGTGCCCCATTTTGATATCATAACAATATTTTCTAAACCCTTGCGTTTGATATTTATTTTTTTACAATCTTTTTCATTTTATATTGACTACATAACAATTTAAAAATATAATATTTAATATATTAAACTATTGTGATAAAAGAAATAGGGAAAGGATGAACAATGTGAAAATGGAAGAGTTGCCTGACAGCCCTGGCGGGCGTCTGATGCAGGCTTTCCATGAAGTTCGCAGGAACACCAAAGGCTTCCATCTGGTCAGTTATCTGCGTACCAGCGAGTTGTATATGCTTCATGCCATCTATGCTGGTTCTCAACATCAACTGGAAGATATGAGGCAACGGGGACTGATCCCGCCCCCCGGCGTGACCGTTTCCTCCCTCAGCCGTTCTACCCATAACTCCATGCCGGCTGTCTCTCAAATCCTCAGCGGGATGGAAGAAAAAGGGATCGTAGAACGCGTTCCCGCCAAAGCTGACCGGCGCAAGGTATATATCCGCCTGACCAAACAGGGGGAAGAAACGGTAGAGGAAGTGGGAAGGACCTTTTTCCGCTTTCTCGACCAGGTGGCGGAACGCATCGGGGAAGAGGACTTGGAAGAACTGATCCGTTTGCTTGGGAAGGCCAGTGTGGCGCTGCAAGAAATAAAAAAGGAATTTCAGCAAACCTCTTCTGATCAACAAATCTAGCCAATGAGAGAAAGGATGAATCCAGACATATGAGAAAGCTTGCCAAGTACGCGAAGCCATATCTGGGATATCTGCTGTTGTGCGTGCTCCTGCTATTCGGCCAGGCCATGTGCGATTTGAATCTGCCTAATTTGATGTCTGATATCGTCAATGTGGGTATCCAGCAAAGCGGTATCCAGGATACCGCCCCCAAAGCCATCAGCCAGGACGGCCTGGACTTTATGAAAGTCTTTATGACACAGGAGCAGAAAGACCAGATTGATTCCGCCTATCAGCTGGTGGAAACCAGTTCAGCGGAAGCCTCTTCTTATGAGGGGGAATATCCCTTGCTCAAAGAAAAGAATATTTATGTGCTCAATACCAATACTGAGGAAACATTAGAACAGGTTTCCCAGAACTATGGAACCAGCACCATGGCTTTTCTGAATTTTATGAAACAAATGGCAGAGCAGCAGGGTACGCCTATGGAAGAGGCCGCCTCTGCAAACGATAGTTTAGAAAATGTGGATTTCGATCAGCTTTATCAGGCCCTGCCCATGCTTCAAATGCTCCCGGAATCCACCTTTGACAAAGCCCGGGAAAGCGCAGCCCAGACAGACCCCTCCATGCTTTCCCAGATGGGTGTTGCCATGACCAAACTCTTTTATCAGGAATTGGGGATGGATATCGGGTCTATCCAGAGCCATTATATCTGGATGACCGGCCTTAATATGCTGCTCATCACATTGGCCGGCGCTTTCGCCACCATCATGGTAAGCCTGCTTGCCTCCCGCATCGGCGCCGGTATCGCCCGCGCTTTGCGCCATGATGTGTTCGCCAAAGTGGAAAGTTTCTCCCTGGCGGAGTTTGACAAATATTCCACCGCATCCCTGATTACCCGTTCGACCAACGACGTCACCCAGATCCAGATGCTGGTCATTATGGGAATCCGCATGATCTGCTACGCTCCTATTATGGGGATCGGCGGCGTGGTTATGGCGGTGCGCAACAGCGTTTCCATGACCTGGATTATCGCTGTAGGTGTGGTGGTACTGATCGGGCTGATTCTGGTGGTATTCTCCATTGCCATGCCCAAATTTAAGATCATTCAGAAACTGGTAGATAAACTTAACCTAGTAACCCGTGAGAATCTTAGCGGCATGATGGTTATCCGGGCCTTCGGCACCCAGAAATTCGAGGAAAACCGGTTTGACAAGGCCAACCAGGACCTTACCCGCACCAATCTGTTTGTCAACCGGGTCATGGTCTTCATGATGCCCACCATGATGTTTATGATGAACGCCATCACCCTGGTGATCGTCTGGGTTGGCGCCCATCAAATTGAGCAGTCCGCCATGCAGGTGGGCGATATGATGGCCTTTATGCAGTATGCTATGCAGATTATTATGGCATTTCTGATGATCGCCATGATGTTTATCATGGTACCCCGCGCCGCCGTCTCCGCTGACCGTATCGCAGAAGTGCTGGCCACCAAACCTTCCGTACTGGACGATGAACATCCCGATACTTTCGGGGGCCGCCCCCAGGGCAAGGTAGAATTCCAAAACGTCAGCTTCCATTACCAAAACGCCGAAAACGACGTACTGGAGCATATCAGCTTCACCGCCCTGCCGGGACAGACCACAGCCTTTATTGGGTCCACCGGTTCTGGAAAATCCACTTTAATCAATTTAATCCCCCGCTTCTACGACCCCACCCAAGGCAAAATCCTTATCGACGGCAAGGATATCCGTCACCTGTCCCAGCATGAGCTGCGTCAGAATATCGGTTATGTCCCGCAAAAAGGGATTCTGTTCTCCGGCGATATTTCCTCGAACCTGCGTTATGGCGACCAGGAAGCCACGGATGAACAACTGAAGCTGGCCGCCGATATCGCCCAGGCTACTGACTTCATCGAGGCCACCGAGGGAGGTTTCCACAACGATATTTCCCAAGGCGGTTCTAATGTATCCGGCGGGCAAAAACAGCGTCTTTCCATCGCTCGGGCTTTGGTAAAACAGGCGCCCATTTATATTTTTGACGACAGCTTTTCTGCTCTGGACTTTAAGACCGACGCGGCGCTGCGCAAAGCCTTAAAACGTTATACCGGTGATTCCACCGTTCTGATCGTCGCCCAGCGCGTCAGCACCATTATGAATGCCGAGCAGATCGTGGTCTTGGATGAAGGAAAAATCGTAGGGATTGGCACTCATCAGGAACTCATGAAAACCTGTCCGACCTACCAGGAAATCGCCCAGTCTCAGCTGTCAAAGGAGGAATTGGAATGAGTAAACCGGCAGCAACCTCCCCATCGGCCCCCCGCGGTCGCGGCCCCATGGGCCACGGCCCCGGTCCCGCTATGATGCCAGGCGAAAAAGTCAAGGATTTTAAAGGCAGCCTGAAAAAACTGCTGCGCTATCTGGGGAAATATAAGATCCATATTCTTTTCGTACTATTATTTGCGGTTTTATCCACTGTGTTTACGATCATCGGCCCCAAGATCCTGGGAAACGCCACCGACGAGCTGTTCCAGGGAATCATGGGGAAGATCACCGGCACCAGCGACGGCATTGATTTCGGCGCTGTAGGCAGCATCCTGTTATGGCTGGTCGGCCTGTATGTTGTCAGCGCCCTGTTCTCCTATCTCCAGGGTTATATTATGACGGGCGTGTCCATGAAAGTGACTTATAATCTGCGCAACGATATCATCCGCAAAATCAACCGGATGCCTCTGAGCTATTTCGACCGCACCAGCCACGGTGAAGTGCTTTCCCGTGTCACCAACGATGTGGATACCTTAAGCCTTACCCTCAACCAAAGTATTACCCAGATTATCACTTCCACTGCGACTTTCATTGGTATTCTGGTGATGATGTTCTCTATCAGCTGGCAGATGACCCTGGTAGCGCTGTGTATCGTCCCGGTGGCGCTGATCTTCATCATGGTAATCGTCAAGCATTCCCAGAAATATTTTAAGAGGCAGCAGGAATACCTGGGCCACGTCAACGGCCATGTAGAAGAGATGTATGGCGGCCATGTGGTGATGAAGGCCTTTAACGGCGAAGAAAATTCCGTAAAGGACTTTGAAACCTACAACAACACCCTGTATGGTTCCGCCTGGAAAAGCCAGTTCCTCTCCGGATTAATGATGCCCGTGATGAATTTCGTAGCCAATCTGGGCTATGTAACCGTATGCATCCTGGGCGGTTGGCTGGCCACCACCGGCAGCCTCACGGTAGGCGGCATCCAGTCCTTTATCCAGTATGTGCGGCAGTTCACCCAGCCCATCACCCAGATCGCCAATATCTCTAATATCCTCCAGCAGACCACCGCAGCCGCAGAGCGCGTGTTTGAGTTTTTGGAGGAGGACGAGGAAGTAAAAGAAAACGTCCTGGTACACGTCACTCCCGACGGGGACAAAGACCACGACGATTCCACCGCTAATATTAAGGGCAGCGTCCAGTTCGCCCACGTGCACTTTGGATATAATCCGGATAAAATTATCGTCAATGACTTCAGCGCTGTGGTGGAACCCGGCCAGAAAATTGCCATCGTAGGGCCTACCGGGGCCGGTAAAACCACAATGGTAAAACTATTGATGCGGTTTTACGACGTGAATGAAGGCGCTATTTTGATTGATGGCTATGACATCCGCAATTTCAGCCGCAATGACCTGCGCGGGCTGTTCGGCATGGTGCTCCAGGATACCTGGCTCTATAACGGCACCATCCGGGATAATATCCGCTATGGACGCTTGGATGCTACAGACGACGAGATTGTCGCCGCCGCCAAAGCCGCCCAGGTGGACCACTTTGTACGCACTCTGCCCGGCGGATATGACATGGTTCTCAATGAAGAGGCCAGCAACGTCTCCCAGGGACAGAAACAGCTGCTCACCATTGCCCGTGCCATCCTTTCCGATCCGAAAATCCTGATTCTGGATGAGGCTACCAGCTCCGTGGATACCCGTACAGAAATCCAGATCCAGAAAGCCATGGATAACCTGATGAAAGGCCGCACCAGTTTCGTCATCGCCCACCGCCTGTCCACCATCCGGGACGCCGACCTGATCCTGTGTATGAAGGACGGCGATATTGTGGAACAGGGCACCCATGACCAGCTGATGCAGAAAAACGGATTCTATGCCAACCTGTATAACAGTCAGTTTGAAAAGGCAGACACGCCTGCGGCAGGATAAAGCACCCCCGACTTTCTCTAAAAAGGACCTGGCTGCCTGCGCTAAAACATCAAAGTTTCGTCCACCTTTTCAAAGGTGGCGGGGTGGAGGGGCAGAGCCCTTCCTCGCCCACCGCAGTGGGCGAAATTCTTTAGAAATTCAAAAGCTCAGGAGGGGAGGCCAAACCGTCCGGGGGACGGTTTGGCCGTGGGGAACCCTAGCAAGGGGTTCCCCACTCCCCGGGCAAAAGAACCCAATATCTCTACAACACCACCTTAGAAGCATTGATTGCTCCTGTAACAGGCGACCTGATTTTTCAAAAGCAATTTGTCCTTAACATAAAAATAGGCCTTATGAGAAATAAACTCATAAGGCCTATTTTTTACGCCTATACAGGAAAAAATTGAAAATACGCAATTTTGCAAAGTCTCAAAAGCATTTCTATTGTGATAGCTCTCCTGTTCCAACCGGCAAGGGAGCAATTTCTTTTTGATAAAACCGGCGGTACAAAAAGAGGCAGGCTAAAGATGTGATTGCTTCCGCGCCGATAAAGGCGATCCATACCGATTGTAATCCCATCCCCAACACATTGACTGTCAGATAAGAAACCGGCAGGATCAGGATCAGCTGCCTCAATAGGGTAATCAGCAAGCTCTGCCCGCCTTTTCCAACCGCCTGGAACAACGTGGCGAAAATCAAGGAACAAGCCGCAAACACGAAGCTGATGGACAGCAAGCGTAAAGCGGGAACCCCAATTTCCAATAGCTCTGGCGTGGCATTAAACAGGTACAGCAGCTGTGACGGCCAAATACAGAATATTATGGTTCCCACAGCCATAATGGCCGCTGCCAGGATCAGGGAATCCCGAATGGCCTGGGTCAGCCGGTTGCGCTTTTTCGCTCCGTAGTTGTACCCCATAATCGGCATGGCCCCTTGGGTTAGCCCGCTTACCGGCATAAAGACGAAGGACTGCAATTTAAAATAAATCCCCAGCAGGGATACCGCCAGTTCGTGTACGGAAATCAGGATGGCGTTTAGCCCCATGACCAAAACCGAACTTACCGAAGTCATCAGGATGGAGGGCACGCCCACCGCATAAATATTTTTTACAATCTTCCATTGGAACCGGAACCCATGAAAGCTGAGTTTTACGTCATGTGTCCGGAACAGCAAAAGCCCGACCGCGCACAGCATGGAAGTAATCTGCCCGGTTACAGTAGCGATGGCGGCCCCGTCGATCCCCATTGAGGGAATGGGACCCAGCCCAAAAATGAAGATGGGATCGAGCACAATATTTACCACACATCCGATGATCTGAAAAATCATGGGCAGCGTCATTTTGCCGGTAGCCTGGATCACCTTTTCCACATAAATGTGGATGATGGTGCCAAAGCTCAATGTGGTGACAATCATGGTGTACCGGACGCTGTAATCGTAAATCACCGGGGAGGAAGTATATGCCCGGAAAAACGGCCTGACGCAGGTGACGGCGAACAGTACGAACAGCAGCGCGGATGCCGCCGCCAGCAACAGGCCGTGGCTTACCACCCGGTTGGCCTCCTCCCGGTTGCCTTCCCCCAGCCGCCGGGCGATCAGGGAATTGATCCCTACCCCTGTACCCACGGCTACCGCCAGGATAAAGTTCTGGATAGGAAATGCCAGGGAAACCGCCGTCAAGGCGTCCTGCCCGATCTGGGCGACGAAAATGCTGTCTACAATATTATACATAGACTGCACAAACATGGAAAACATGGCCGGAAGCGCCATGGTAATGAGCAAAGGAAAGACAGGTTTTATTCCCATCTTGTTTTCATGCATCTTTTGACCTCCTCAAACAAAAAAACACCACATTCTCCGCATTTTGATTGACCTGAAAACGCGTAAAATGTGGTAGTTTTCTATTTTTTTATTTTCTATGTTTCCGGTTTTGGTATTCACGGGGGATTTTTTGTATCTCCTGTCAGTGGAGCTTATTCCTTTTTTAATCCTGTTTTTCTCACAAAATAGTTTTGTTTTTTACCGCTCATGCCGCGGGGGCACATCCTTTCTCTGCCGCCAGAGAAAGGATGCAAAGAGAGCGCAAAGGGGGGAATCGTGTTTCCCCCCTTTGAACCCCTTACAAGGCCGCTGCGGCGGGCCTTCTAAGCCAGCCCAGGAGTATGCCGGCTAACTGAGCGGCGTCCGCCCGCTCAAATAGCCGGCATACCGTTAGGCAATCGCTCACTTTTACAAATCAGGAAGAAGGAAGGCAGGAAAAGCGGAACCTTTTTAGAAAAGGCCGGGACGCGGCGGTTTCCTGTTTAGGGTTCCATTTTGGCCAGGCTTTGTTTGATATCATCCAGGATGTCCTCTACGTTCTCCAGTCCCACAGAGAAACGGATCAAGCCCGGGTTTACCCCGGCGGCCACCAGCTGCTCATCGGTGAGCTGGCGGTGGGTCGCGCTGGCGGGATGCAGTACGCAGGTGCGGATATCCGCCACATGGACCTCATTAGAGGCCAGTTTCAGGCCGTCCATGAATTTGACTGCGGCTTCCCGTCCGCCCTTGATGACAATGGATACCACGCCGCAGGAACCGCCGGGCAGGTATTTCTGAGCCAATTCATAATAGGGATCGCTTTCCAGCGCGGAATAACGCACGGATTCGATCTGGTCGCAGGACTGGAAGAACTTAGCTACTTTCAAGCCGTTTTCACAATATTGTTTCATACGGATAGGCAAGGTCTCTAACCCCAGGTTCAGCAGGAACGCGGAGTTGGCGGAGGGGTATGCACCGAAATCGCGCATCAGCTGCATGCGGGCTTTGATGATGTACGCCATGTTGCCAAAGGTTTCGGTATACACGATGCCGTGATAGGATTCGTCGGGCTCGGTAAATTCCGGGAACTTTCCGTTGGCCCAGTTAAAGTTGCCGCTGTCCACAATCACGCCGCCCACCTGCAAGGCATGGCCGTCCATGTATTTGGAAGTGGAGTGCACCACAATATCCGCGCCGTACTGGATAGGTTTGCACAGGATCGGGGTGGCAAAGGTATTGTCGATGATCAGGGGCACGTCGTGTTTATGAGCGATGCGGGCGAATTTCTCGATATCCAGCACCGCCAAGGCCGGGTTTGCCAGCGTCTCACCGAAGACCGCGCGGGTATTGGGACGGAATGCCGCCTCTATGGTCTCTTCATCTGCGTCAGCGTCCACAAAGATACATTCTATACCGAAACGCTTGAGGGTTACCGCGAATAAGTTCACGGTACCGCCGTAAATGGTGGACGTACTGATAAAACTGTCGCCGCTGCTGCACACATTCAAAATAGAGAGCAGGGACGCCGCCTGTCCGGAAGAGGTACACATGGCCCCTACGCCGCCTTCCAGGTCAGCGATTTTCTTTTCCACACATTCCACCGTGGGATTGGAGAAGCGGGAATACATATGGGCGTTAGGTAAGTTGAACAGGTCCCCGATATGTTCCGTGGAATCAAATACATAGGTAGTGCTCTGTACAATCGGCATGACGCGGGGGCCGCCGTTTTCCGGCGTATATCCTGAGTGGAGGCATTTTGTTTCGTCTCTCATAGGTGAATCGCTCCTTTTTCTGCAAATAAGTCATTTTTTGTATCATAACATACTTTACCACAAGTATAAAAGTTTTTTCCAGAGAATTTTTTATTTTTCAGCCTGTTATCCCTGCTGCGTGGATACCATTGTACTGCTCTGATTTTCCCCGTGCATATCCTGACTGATATTCTCGATCAAATAAAAGCATCCCGCGATAATCGCGGCGGCCACCAATATAACAATCAGGGTATACAGCACTCTCCTGGCCTTAGATGGTTTCATAAAATCCCCTTTCCCATAAAAAGGATAAAGCCATAGAACCCGGTCTTTCCCGCCCTCTATGGCTTTTTTCTTTTGTGTCAAAAATGTCTATGCCGGCTATCAGCCCAAAAGTTTTACCAAAACCGCTTTCTGAGCGTGCAGACGGTTTTCCGCCTCTTCAAAGATTTCCTGGGCGTGCTGTTCAAAGACGTCGGCGGTAATCTCCTCGCCCCTGTGCGCCGGCAGGCAATGCAGGACCATGGCGTCCTTCTTTGCCTGCGCCATCAGCTCCCCGTTAATCTGATACCCGTCAAAAGCTTTCTTGCGCTGCTCCGCTTCTCCTTCCTGGCCCATGGAAGCCCATACGTCGGTGATCACAACGTCGGCATCCTTCGCGGCCTCCTGGGGTGTGCGGTATAAGTGAAAATCTTTGTAATCCTTGGCGAAATCAAGAACCTGCTGATCGGGATCGTATCCCTCCGGACAGGCCACGGAAACGCCCATACCCATCTTCAGGCCGCCTACGATCAGGGAATTCATCATGTTGTTGCCGTCGCCGATATAGCACATCTTCAGGCCGTCCAGACAGCCCTTGACTTCACGGATGGTCATCAAATCTGCCAGGATCTGACAGGGATGACAGAAGTCAGTCAATCCATTGATAATGGGAATATTGCCATATTTGGCCAGGTCCTCTACTTCGGACTGCTTGTAAGTCCGGATCATGATACCGTTTAAATACCGGGAAAGCACACGGGAGGTATCCTCTACCGGCTCGCCTCTTCCGATCTGCATATCGCTGGCGGATAAAAAGATGGGCAATCCGCCCAGCTGGTACATACCCACTTCAAAGGATACGCGGGTACGGGTGGAAGCCTTTTGGAAAATCATACCCAACGTTTTTCCAGCCAGCAGTTTGTGCTCAATCCCATGTTTGAGTTCATATTTTAATTGATCGGCCAGATTGAGGATTTCGGTGATTTCCTCGGTGGTAAGATCCAGCATTTTGAGTAAATGTTTCATGGAGATTCCTCTCTTTCTTTCTATGGTTAGCCGCAGGCTATCACGTTTTCTAAAATGGCAATCCCTCTGTCTATTTCCTCATAGGAAATAGTGAGCGGGGGCAGCAAGCGAAGTACGTTCTTCGCGGTTAGGATCAGCAGGCCGTACTGCACGCAGGCCCCCGCCACCTCTTTGGCGTTGTCTTTTTCCAACTGCGCGCCCAGCATCATGCCCATGCCGCGTACCTGCGTGATTCCTGGGATGGCCTCCAGCTTGGAGCGGAGATATTCCCCCTTTTCCCGGACCTGAAGCAGGAATTTTTCTTCTGCCACCCGGGAAAGCACTTCCAGCGCCGCAGCGCTGGCGATGGGGTTGCCCCCGAACGTGGTGCCGTGCTGTCCCTGGGAAAGCACATTTCCCAGCTCCTCAGTGCACAGGCAGGCGCCGATAGGCACGCCGCCCCCCAGCCCTTTGGCGGAGGTAAACACATCCGGTCGTATCCCATACTGCTCAAAGCAGTACAGGCTTCCGGTCCGGGATACGCCGGTCTGTACTTCGTCTATCATCAGCAGGATGTCCTGTTCCCTGCAAAGCTTGGAAAGCTGCTGTACAAATTCTTTTTCCAGGGGCAACACGCCGCCCTCCCCCTGCACCAGCTCGATCAGCAGCGCACAGGTGGTTTCATTGATACATTCCTTCACACTGTCCAGATTATTTGCCTGGGCATAGGAAAACCCTTCAGTAAAAGGGAAGAAATGCTGGTGGAACACTTCCTGTCCCGTCGCGGCTAATGTGGTAATGGTACGTCCGTGGAAAGAGTTTTTCAGGGTGACAATATGGGTCCTCTGGCGGCCATATTTTTCCTCGCTGTATTTTCTGGCCAGCTTGATGGCGCATTCATTGGCCTCTGCGCCGGAGTTGCACAAAAACACCTTGCCATACCCTGTCAGTCCACACAGGCGTGCCGCCAGCTCCGTCTGGACGTCGCTGTAATACAGGTTGGAGATATGCTGCAGCCGGGCCGCCTGGCGGGACACCGCCTGTACCCATCCGTCATCGCAGTATCCCAGGCTATTAACGCCAATGCCGCTGGTAAAATCAATATATTTCTTGCCTTCCGTATCCACGGCGACCGCGCCCTTACCGGAAGTCAAAGCCACAGGAAAACGTCCGTATGTCGGCATCATATGCTGGGATTCCTGTTGCTGAATCTCTGAAAAATGCATCTGAATATCACCCTGCCTTCCCGTTTTTCCGCCGTGGCGAAAAAACAAAATATCATAGAAAAACTTATAATCCGGTCCCTCCGTCATGTTCTCCTAACGGATAGGATCAATAAAACATCGTCCCGATTCCTTGGTCGGAAAACAATTCAATCAGGATGGAATGGCGGATTCTCCCATCGATGATATGCGCGCGCCCTACGCCCTGGCGGACCGCTTCCACACAGCATTCAATCTTTGGGATCATCCCTCCAGAGATAATCCCCTCCCGCTTGAGGTTGGGAACCTCGCTGACATTCACCACAGGAATCAGTGTTTCCTCGTCGTCTTTGTCCCGCAGCAGGCCCCGGATATCGGTCATCAGGATCAGCTTGATAGCCCCCAGCTTCGCCGCGATACTGGCGGCGGCGATGTCCGCGTTGATATTATACACTTCGCCCTGATATCCGCCGGCCACAGTGGCGACCACTGGGATATAGCCTTGATGGATGGTATCCTCAATCACGTGGGTATTTACTTCGATGATCTCCCCCACATATCCCAGGTCTTCCCCGGAAGCCTTTTTCTCCGCCATCAGCATCCGGCCGTCTAAGCCGCACAGGCCCATGGATTTCCCGCCGTGCTGTTCCAGCATCTGGACCAGCGCTTTATTGACCTTGCCCGCCAGCACCATCTGTACAATATCCATCGTCTCGGCGTCGGTATACCGCAGCCCGTTGACAAACTTGCTCTCCTTGCCAATTTTCTTGAGCATCCCGCTGATTTCCGGGCCGCCGCCATGTACCACCACCACATTGATGCCTACCAGCTGCATCAACACGATATCGCTCATGACCGCTTCTTTGAGTTCCGGGCTGATCATAGCGTTTCCGCCGTATTTCACCACGATGGTTTTTCCCGCCAGTTTTTGTATATAAGGGAGCGCCTGTACCAATACTTGCGCTCTATCTGCATTGGAAATATCCATGTCTTTTTCCTCCCATTCGCCCGCGCTCCTGTGGCGAGCACGTCACGCTCTCATTTTTTAAGGAATCCCATCCGCCCGCGTCAAAACGTGAAAGTTTCGTCCACCTTTTCAAAGGTGGCGGGGGACTTGGGGGCAGAGCCCCTGGGTCGCCCTCCGCAGAGGGCGAAATCCTCAAGATTTCCAAAAGCTCAGGAAGGGAGGTCAAACCGTCCGGGGAACGGTTTGACCGTGGGGAACCCTAACGAGGGGTTCCCCGTCCCCGGGCTAAAAAAATCTGTCAGCGTCATATCCGGCACACTGCGCCCATCAAGACCAAGTGCCCTGCAAAAATGAGCCCCGTATACTTCCACACGGCCGCGCACCTGTCAAAATTGAAAACAGATTTCACATTCTTTGTCAGAATCCTTTACAAGATCAAGTGCGGTAATCCCCGTTGATCTTTACATAGTCATACGTCAGATCGCATCCATAGGCCTCCGCACGGGCTTCGCCGTCGCCCAGCGTAACCAGGATGGTGATCTCTTTTTCCAGCAGGATCTCTTTTGCTTTGTCCTCACTGAAGTCCACTCCGGCCCCGTTTTCACATACCAGGATAGAACCTTTGGCGGACTGGAATTCCACCCGCACCTTGTCCACATCCACCTGGCATCCCGAATAACCGATGGCGCACAGCACCCGGCCCCAGTTGGCATCGGAACCGAACATAGCCGCCTTAACAAGGCTGGAGCAGATAACGGATTTGGCGATCCCCCTGGCGTCTTGCGTGGTTTTCGCGCCCTGTACCTGACAGATGAGCAATTTTGTGGCCCCTTCACCGTCGGCCGCCATCCGTTTGCTCAATTCCCGGCATACCAGCAAAAGCGCCCCGTAAAAGATCTGATAATCCTCATCCTCTCCGGTAATCTCCCGGTTGCCCGCCTTGCCGGAAGCCAGCACCGCCAGGGTATCGTTGGTGGAGGTATCCCCGTCCACACTCACCATATTAAAACTGTCCTGGGCAACGCCGCTGACAGCTTTTTGCAGCATATTGGAAGAGATGGCGACGTCTGTAGTGAGAAACGCCAGCATAGTCGCCATATTGGGATGGATCATTCCGGAACCTTTGGCGATGCCTCCCAGCTTTACCTCTTTGCCATCCAGGTGGAAAGAAACCGCCACTTCCTTTTTACAGGTATCTGTGGTGAGGATCGCTTCCGCCGCGTCGGCGCCCCCTTCACGGGACAAGGCCCCCGCCAGCGCAGAAGCCGCCTGTTCGATCGGTTCGATGGGAAGGGGCTGCCCGATCACGCCGGTAGAGCCCACCAGAACATCCTGCGCCCGCACGCCTGTCTGCGTGGCCACTAGCTCGCACATGCGCAGAGCCTTCTGATCCCCGTCGGCATTGCAGGTGTTGGCGTTGCCGCTGTTGACGATAACCGCCTGGGCTTTCCCGTCCGCCAGATGTTTCTGGCAGATACGGATCGGGGCGCTTTTCACCAAGTTGGTGGTATAGACCGCCGCCGCATTGCACAAAGTGTCGCTGTAAATGAGCGCCAGATCTTTCTTGGATTTATTTTTCCGGATCCCGCAGTGGATACCGGAAGCGGTAAACCCTTCCGCCGCGGTAACACCGCCGGAAATCAAGGAATATTCCATAACTGTAACTCCCTTCGGATGCAAAATCAGATGATTAAAAAGCCGCCGGAACCATGGTCAACCCCATGGTTTCCTCCAAGCCAAAGGCCAGGTTCATATTCTGGATGGCCTGCCCTGCCGCCCCTTTGACCATATTGTCAATGGCGGAAACGGCGATAAAGGTCCCTGTGCGCAAATCCATATGCAGGGAAATGTCGCAGAAATTGGAACATTTGATATTGTGGATATCCGCGCACTTGCCGGCAGGCAGCAAGCGGACAAAAAACTCATCCCGGTAAAAATCCTCATAGGCCTTGCGCATCTGCTCTTCCGTCACGCCAGGTTTCAGGCGCGCGTAGCAGGTAGAAAGGATACCCCGGTTGACCGGCAGCAAGTGGGGGACAAAGGTGATTTTTACCGGTTTGTCCGCTAAGTGGCTTAAGGTCTGTTCCATCTCCGGGGTATGCCGGTGGGCGGCCACTTTATAGGGATGAAACCCTTCGTTGAGATCCGGGTAATGGGTATTCTGGCTTAACCCCCTGCCAGCCCCGGTGACGCCGGACTTACAGTCGGCGATAATCCCTTCTGTTTCCACAAGCCCGTTCTTAATAGCGGGCGCCAGGGCCAGCGGAACGCCCGTGGTATAGCAGCCGGGATTGGCGATTACCTTTTTGCCCTTGATTTTCTCCCGGAAAAGCTCCGGCAGGGCATATACCGCTTCCCTGTGCAGCTGGGGGTTGAGGAAGTGCCCGCCGTACCATTCTTGGTAATCTTCTTCGCTTTCCAGACGGAAATCCGCCCCCAGGTCAATGAACACTTTATCCTGTTCCCGGCACTGGGCGGCCAGCTCCTGGCTCAGGCCGTGGGGCAGTGCCGCAAAAATAACGTCGCTTTTTTCCACCACATCCTCGGCCTTTTGGCAGACCATATCACATAAGCCATAATAGGAAGGGTATACCTCGCTGATGGCCTTACCTTCAAAACTCACCGAGCTGATGGCGGCTATCTCCGCTTGGGGATGGGCCAGCAGCAGGCGGACCAGTTCCGCCCCCGCGTACCCGGTGGCCCCGATGATTCCCGCTTTGATTGTCATAACTGTTCCCCTCTTTTTTCGCTTTTCTATATCGGAAGGACCGGCCAAAATCGGCCGGTCAAATTGTCAAAATACAAAAATGAATCATGCAAGCCCGCAGAGGATGGGGCCCCCTCGCTAGGGTTCCCCACAGCCAAACCGCCCACCGGACGGTTTGGCCTCCCCTCCTGAGCTTTTGGATTCTCAAGGATTCCGTCCTCTGCGGAGGACGGCCCGGGGGCTCCGCCCCTGAAACCCCCGCCGCCTTTTGAAAAAGGCGGGCGAAAACTTTACGTTTGGGCACGGGCGAGCTGCTTCCTTTGAAAGAAAACTCAGGGCGCAATGTACCCACCCCAGGCAAGGAAACCTTTCTGTTTCCTCGCATCCTTTTTTCTTTTATTTTTTTAATAATTCCCGCACGCGCTGTACCTGGGCCAGCACATTTTCCTTGGCAGGCCCGCCAAGGACATTACGGCCATTCACGCAGTTTTCCAGGGAAATCGCGTCATATACGCCTTCGTCAAAGGTCTCGCATACCGCCTGATATTCGCTGATCGGCAGGGTCTCCAGCGTTACCCCCAGCTCGATGCACCGGGCTACCAGGGTGCCGGTGGCCTTGTAAGCATCCCGGAAGGGCAGGCCCTTTTTTACCAGATAGTCGGCGCAGTCGGTGGCGTTGATAAATCCGCCGGCCGCAGCTTTGCGCATATTCTCCGGCAGTACTTTCATGGTATCCAGCATAGGGGTAAAGGCGGTGAGGCACATTTTCACAGTGTCCACCGCGTCAAAAATAGCCTCTTTGTCTTCCTGCATATCCTTGTTATAGGCCAGCGGCAAGCCCTTCATAAAGGTGAGCAATGTGGTCAAATCCCCAAACACACGCCCGGCTTTTCCCCGCACCAGTTCCGCGATATCCGGGTTTTTCTTTTGGGGCATAATGCTGGAACCTGTGGAAAAAGCGTCATCCAGCTCGATAAATTTGAATTCCCAGGAACACCAGAGGATGATCTCCTCCGAGAAACGGGACAGATGCACCATGATGATAGACAGTGCGCTGCACAGCTCCATGCAGAAATCACGGTCGGATACGCCGTCCAGGCTGTTCTGGGTGGGAGAGGCAAACCCCAGCAGGCGGGTGGTCACCATGCGGTCAATGGGGTATGTAGTGGACGCCAGCGCCCCGGAACCCAAAGGATTGACATCCATCCGGCTTTTTGCGTCCTGCAAGCGCCCCAAATCCCTCAGCAGCATTTCCGCATAGGCCATGAGATGGTGGCCGAACGTGATGGGCTGGGCGCGCTGCAAGTGGGTATATCCCGGCATCACGGTACCCGCATATTCCTGGGCCTGTTTGCAGATTACTTCCACCAGCTTTTTCACCTGCTGGATGAGCTCATCCGCCTGCTTTTTCAGGTACAGACGGACATCCAGTGCCACCTGGTCGTTGCGGCTACGGGCGGTGTGCAGGCGTTTTCCTGTACTGCCCAGACGCTGGGTCAGTTCCCCTTCCACAAAGGTGTGGATATCTTCCTGTTGAGGGTCGATTTCCAAAGTTCCCTCCTGGATATCCTTTAAAATGCCCTGTAAGCCCTCGCAGATGGCCTGCGCCTCGCTTTGTTCAATAATTCCGCATTGTCCCAGCATGGTGGCATGGGCAATGCTGCCCTCAATATCCTCCTGATACATCCGGCTGTCAAAAGAAATAGAGGAATTAAAATCGTTGGTGGTTTTATCCAATTCCTTCTGGAAACGTCCTGTCCATAACTTCAAGGCTACGCCCTCCTCGTTGATACAATGTTATCCCGGCGTACACTTGCACGCCTACTCTAAAATCAGCAATAGGGCGGACCAGCGTCAGTCCGCCCCAAGGCATCGGTTTTGGTATATTGATTATTTGTCCATCTTCTGTTTTTTCATAGCTTGCACTTTGATGGGCAGGCCAAACAGGTTGATGAATCCAGCGGAATCCGCCTGGTCATATACTTCATCCTCATCGAAGGTAGCGATTTCCTCATCATACAGGGAATACGGGGAGGTCACGCCGGCGTCGATGATGTTTCCTTTGTACAGTTTCAGTTTTACATCGCCGGTAACGGTTTCCTGCGTGGAATCCACAAAAGCGGAAAGCGCTTCCCGCAGGGGGGTAAACCACTGGCCAAAATATACCAGTTCCGCGAAACGGTTGGCCACATTCTGTTTGTAGTGGTAAGTATCCCGATCCAGGCAGATCTCTTCCAGCTTGTTGTGGGCGTGATACAGGATGGTTCCGCCGGGGGTCTCATATACACCGCGGGACTTCATGCCCACCAGGCGGTTTTCCACCATGTCCACAATACCGATCCCGTTGGCGCCGCCCAGTTCGTTGAGCTTCTTCACAATGGATACGCCGTCCATCTCCACGCCGTCAATGGCGGTGGGGATACCCTTTTCAAAATGGATGGTCACATAGGTGGCCTTGTCGGGAGCCTGTTCCGGGGAAACGCCCAGCTCCAGGAAATTGGGGTCATTGTATTTGGGTTCGTTGGCGGGGTCTTCCAGGTCCAGCCCTTCATGGGACAGGTGCCACAGGTTTTTATCTTTGGAATAGTTGGTCTCCCTGGTGATCTTCAGGGGGATCTTGTGAGCCTCCGCATAGGCGATTTCCTCTTCCCTGGATTTCAGGTCCCAAACCCTCCAGGGGGCGATGATCTTCATCTGGGGGGCAAACGCTTTGATGGCCAGCTCAAAACGGACCTGGTCGTTGCCCTTGCCGGTGCAGCCGTGGCAGATAGCGTCCGCGCCTTCCGCCAAAGCGATTTCCACGATTCTCTTGGCGATAATGGGACGGGCAAAGGAGGTTCCCAGCAGATACTTATTCTCGTAAACCGCGCCCGCTTTTACCGTGGGGAAAATATAATCTTCTACGAATACCTTGTTGAGATCTTCAATATACAGTTTGGAGGCGCCGGTTTTCTTGGCTTTTTCCTCCAGGCCTTCCAGCTCCGTGCCCTGCCCTACGTCTCCGGATACGGCAATTACTTCGCAATTGTCGTAATTTTCTTTGAGCCATGGAATAATGATGGATGTATCCAGTCCGCCGGAATAAGCCAATACTACTTTCTTAATTTTCTTTTCCATATCGGTAACCTCCAAAGTGTTTGATGTGTCGATGTGTCTATTATACGCCGATGATGCAGAAAATCAAGTGTTTTTTGCATAAATATTCAAAAGCTTTGTTTTTTGTCGTTTCGCACATATTTTACTTTTTATTCTTTTATTTATTGAATTCTATCTCTATTTTTTTGATTGTATTTTATTATTTTTTCTGCTTTTAACCTTTTCTAAAATGCATAAAAAGATGTATACTATGTATACTTAATCAAACAATCCCCATTTTTCCTGAAAAATTTTCTTTTTTATTTTTTAGTTATCCTATCCGATAAAACTTAAAAATCCAATTTTTTTCTAAAAAAATTGGGCTTTTACTATAAAATATGCTGTTTTTTGTGATTGGAAATCTGTTCCAAATAGAATAATCATGGTATAATACTCATATCGTTATCTATCATGGGAAATGGTTTTTCCAGGGGAAGGCATCTTTTTGCCTTGACCCTATGGAAATTTTTATGTAATCGCCTCTGGATATAGGCAGGTATCCAGGACTTTTCCATTCTCCCTCTTAGGCGATGTCATTATTTTTGAAAAGGAGTTCTAAACCATGGCATTTCGTGAAATCGACCCAAAAGAATTGACAGGAAATCCCTTTGAGCGGATCGGCAGCCAGTGGATGCTGGTTACCGCCGGTGACCAGAACCGTTACAACACCATGACCGCCAGTTGGGGCGGGCTTGGCGTAATGTGGGGAAAAAATGTGGCCTATACGGTGATCAGGCCCCAGCGTTATACCTATGAATTTATGGAATCCAACGATACTTATACCCTTTCTTTTTATGGAAAGGAATACAAAACCGCCCTGAACTTCTGCGGAAGCAAATCCGGCCGGGATGTGGATAAGGCCAAAGAGACCGGCTTAACCCCTGTTTTTAGCGAGGCCGCCCCTTATTTTGAACAGGCAGAGATCGTGCTGGTATGCCGTAAATTATATGCCCAGGCCATTGACCCCAACTGTTTTATCGATACTTCCTGCGACAGCAAATGGTACGCCGCAAAGGATTATCATAAACAGTACATCTCTGAAATCACCAAGGTCCTGGTGAAGGAGTAAGCTATGAGTAAAACGGTCTTAATTACCGGCGCTTCCCGGGGAATCGGCCGTGCTACCGCTCTCCGTTTTGCCCGGGAAGGGTATAATATCGTTATTAATTATCTGCGTTCCGTAGATGCCGCTTACAATCTCCTCCATGAATTGCAGGATTATCCCTGTAACGCTATCCTCATTCAGGCGGATATCACCAACCGGGTACAGGTACGCGGCATGGTTTCCCAGTCTCTCACACAATTCGGGGCAATCGACGTCCTGGTGAATAACAGCGGTATTGCCCAGCAAAAGCTTTTTACCGATATTACGGAAGACGAATGGAACAATATGTTTGATGTCAATGTCAAAGGGGCGTTCCATTGCTGCCAGTTCGTCCTGCCCGATATGATCCACCGCAAGGAAGGGCGCATCATCAATGTCTCCTCTATGTGGGGGATTACAGGCGCCTCCTGCGAAGTACACTATTCTGCTTCCAAGGCGGCTGTCATTGGGCTGACAAAGGCCCTGGCAAAGGAAGTAGGGCCTTCCGGGATTACGGTCAACTGCGTGGCCCCTGGCGTCATTGATACCGATATGAATGCGTGCCTCCGGCCGGAGGACTTAGCGGCGCTGCGGGAGGAAACCCCGTTAGGACGTCTGGGAAGGCCGGAGGATATCGCCAACCTGATTTATTATTTGGCTTCTGAGCAAGCCAGCTTTATTACCGGCCAGGTGATCGGCGCTGACGGCGGTTTTGTCATTTAAGATTCTGAAAAACAAGCTTTTTCCATGATTCAATACCTATTTGTTTTCCCTGTCTCTCCACTCTATTGTCCGTTTACTAATGGAAAAGGAAGGGAAGACAAAGAAGTTTCTTTCCAACAAAAGACATTCCCCGATAGGTTTTATGCCTACCAGGGAATGTCTTTTGTTTTTTGTTTGGATTAAGAAAAAATAGAATGAGCGGTAATCTTGGGGGTATACCGTCCAGGTCGCCAACATACTTTCCGGGTCAGCTCAGGAGGACCGCCGCAGTAAAAAAAAGAGGACTGCTATGGCATGCGAACCCCGCATATCCACAGCAATCTTCTTTCTTTTCAAAAAGGCCCGCAATTTCGCTATGTAACCCAGAACCTTCCTTTTTATTTTCGATTGACCGGCGCCATTGTTTTGGCCGCAGGTTCCTCCTGCCCCTTTACAGCGTCTTTTTCCACAGAGGCGGGAAGGTTCTCTTCCACATGATGAAGCCTATCCCGCAGTTCCCCGATTTCATACAGGGCCAATCCCAAGGCAATCCCAAGGATCCCAAACAGGAATCCCTGGAGCGGTTGGTTCTTGAACAGCAGAAAACAAGCGATCACGCCACAGGCCAGGCATACCATGCCCAACACGCGGTATAACTTTATCATCTCTCATCTCTCCTAATGGTAACAGTCGCTTTTTGTATGATCGTGATAGTACAATATTACCTCAGATCGGGAAGGAAATCAAGCTTTTTAACATATTGGAAATATTTATTAATAAGTGCTGCTTTTCTCCAATGTATCTATGACCTCACAAGTACGGGTGTAATAGCCAGGGACTGTATATTCTTCCCTGCTGATATCAAACCCCAGGTTATCCCCCAGCCTGCCATAGTTGATTTCAAACGTTAAAGCGATGTTTTCCCGGCCTTCTTGGATATTCCTAGTATTCCAATCTTCCCTTTTCTGGGTGTTGTCCTCCAGGAGATCCTGCTTGAGCGCATCCAGGAGCTCTTCCTTCTTCTGGGTATTCACCAGCAGTTCCTTTGATTCCCCGGTATTCATATCCAACAGCTCAAAATTGCTGACCTGTTCTGAAGAGACCTGGAAAACCGGGTTGGCTTTTTCTATAAATTCCCGGCTGTTGATCAGCTGTCCTATCAAATCTTTCCCCGGTTCATTATAAAACTCACTATCGATGATTTTGTAATTCCTATCCAGGGTAGTACCGTCCTTTAACGTATAATGCAGCTCCACCTCTCCCATATTGGAAGGAGCGAACAGGTACCGCCTATCGCCCTGAATGGCTTTCTGCTGTATTTGCGTGACCAGATGGATATTTTCTTCTTCCGTCAGGACCGGCCCCTGCATGTTCCCCGCCTTATAATAGCCCATATGGAAATCCACTGGATAAATCGGCCAGCGGATAGAACACTCCACCTGAGTAACGTCCTCTGCCACGGGAACCCTGTTAACAATCCCGTTCATACCGTATGCCAGCCCTAACAAAAGGCATACCAGTACCGCTATCGTGCCCCCATAATACGGCAGGCTTCTGACCCACTTACGCAGCCCCCTGGAATATACCGCCTCCAATATCATATGCATCACAAAGGCGCCGATTGCCATCCCCAGGATAAACTGGATCATCAGCCCGGACATCGCCTGAGCCAACAGAAGTCCTAGTCCTAAGCCCGCTGTCGCCGAAGCCGCCACCCGGATGACCGCGTTCGGCACAGCGAATGCCCATCCGGTCTCTGCCGCTTCGCTCCTGCGTTTCCTGTTGAGCACCAAGGTGAGCGCCAGCAGCGCCGCGGTAAATACAATCCACCACAATACATATATCCAGCTCTGGTAAACATCCCCTGATAACTCATAAAAAGAGAGCATGGAAAAGTAGGGGGATGCCAGGGTATACACGATGGGGGATACATTATAAGTGACCATGAGCCCCGTGAGCAGAGCTTCCGATACCTGCATCAGCAGGATAACCAAAACCGGATAAATACCGCTGATGACAAAAATGGAAACAATAGCGTCGACACTGGTACCGCTGCATACATAGATCAAGGCGGAAAATACCACGGACGCCAGCACCGCCAGGCAAAGACAGCAGATGGCGGAAACAGCGTTTATCTCGATCCATGCCTCCCATCCCCTATTGGACCCTCTGAGCTGTAACAGGATTTGCATCAGGAGATAATTGGCCAACAGGGGTAACAGCACATGGGTTGCCGCCGCGCACATCCGGGCGAGCAGCAGGGTATTCCGTTTGGCCGGCAAAGCGTAAAACAGGTCCAGCGCTCGCTTTTTATGCAGATATCCCAGGTGCAGCGCACTGAACAGCAGGGTAAACAGCATGGTCAGCGGGGTACAAAGCACCAAAAATACATTTTCCGCAACAGAGATATAATTACTATAATCATAGCCTTGTATCAGATTGACCAGGATCGTCCCGGGCATGATTAGAAACAGCAGGATAGCGAACAGGATAGACAATCCCATATGCTGGCGCAGCGCCCACAGATAGAGATTTCGGAAAAGGGAATCGCTATTAGTGGATAATGTGGTCGATATCATACCCTACTCCCTCCATTTCACTGATAAAGACTTCTTCCAACGTCAAAGGCAGCGCCTCAATAAAAACAGGACCAAGGGCGTTGAGCTTCTCCAGGATTTCTTCCCGCTGCCCCCGTATCACAAAGCTGTAAAGGGAACCCCTTTTATCCTGCTTGACCACGTCCAGCCCCTCCAGAGCATCTGCGGGCAATTCCGGCATATAAGCAGCCTGGATCTTATGGATGCCCAGCTTGAGTTCATCCAGCTCCCGCTCGAATACCACGCCGCCCTTGTGCAGCAGGCCCACATGGTCGCACAAATCCTCCAGCTCCCGCAGGTTATGCGACGCGATCACAATGGTCATCCCTCGTTCGCCCACCTCCTGCGCCAGCAGGCGCTTGAGCAGCTGCCGTACAACAGGGTCCAGCCCGTCGAACACCTCATCCAGCAACAGCAGTTCCGGCCGGGTGGACAACGCCAGGATCAGCGCCGCCTGCCGCTGCATCCCTTTCGACATACTGGAAATGCGCAAATCCTTTTCCAATGGGAACAGCCCACATAATTCCTCAAACCGAGCGGGATCCCACCCCGGGTATAGTTTCTTATAAAAATCCGCCATCCGGTAAATGGTAGCCTGATAAAAAAAGTAAGGGAAATCCGGAACAAAAAACATAGATCCCTTGCATGCCACATGTTCAAAGGTGGGCATACCGTTCCACTTGACCGTTCCCCCATCCGGTTGATAAATCCCCGCGATGGTACGCAGCAGAGTGGACTTTCCCGACCCGTTAGATCCCACTAGGCCAAAGATAGAACCATTTTCTATATGGCAGGTCATATGGTCAAGAGCCGCTTTTTTCCCAAATCTCTTGGTCAAACCTTCAATCTCCAGCATTTTTGTTTCCTCCCCTCTTTCTGTTGCATTCCTCCACCAATGTATGGATCTCTTCTGCAGCGATCCCGGTATCCAGCGCCTCTTCCAGGGCCGCCACCAATTTATCCCGCGCCAGTGACCTTCTTTGTTTCAGTGGGGAATGGTCCGGTGATATAAAAGATCCCCTTCCTGTCACAGAATAAATCACACCGTCCCTCTCCAGCATCTGGTAAGCTTTCTGGACAGTATTGGGATTTACGCCCAGTTCCTGCGCCAGCGCCCGAACGGTAGGAAGCTGTTCATTGGGCCCCATCACCCCTACCGCCGCCAAACGGATAATATTTTTGAAAATCTGTTCATAAATTGGCATTCGGCTTTGAAAATCCAAAGTCAGCAACGGGCCTCTCTCCTTTCTTGGTCTTCTTTTCAACCTTCCATCTGATTTTTACCTCCATAATAATTGTACTATTTAAATTAATACAATTATTATATCATTTCCTATAAGGGAAAGCAATAGAATTCTAAAAGCATGGAAAAGCCTTTTCCCCGCCGGTCAAACAGCTTCACCACGCCGCTCCTTTCCCACCCCAGCCGGCGGTTTTCTATTGTACGGAATCGTTTTCCAAAAGGAACATTTTGCTTTTGGGGAATAGGATCTCTATCATGGTACCCTGCCCTGCCTGAGAGGCAAGGGAAATGCTTAGCCCCAGCTTACCGCACAATTTTTTACATAAGTATAGGCCCATACCAGTAGAGCGCATAAATTTTCTTCCATTTTCCCCGGTAAAGCCTTTTTCAAATACCCGCTGGATATCTTGGGCAGGTATCCCAATTCCATTATCGCTGATAACCAGCCGGATACTATTCTGACGGGGTTCTGCAAAAATTTTGATCCGAGGGTCTTGTTCCCGCCGGTATTTGATGGAGTTATTGAGAATTTGGCCCACAATAAAATCAATCCATTTCGCGTCGGTAAAGACATCCTCTTCCAAATCCTGCAGCTGTACGGAAATCCTGCTTTCGATCAACGCCCTGGCGTTCTTTTTTATGCAGGAGGAAACCATTTCCTTGAGATTCACTTTTTTGATGATATAATCCTTTTCCACGCTGTTGCTGCGGGTATAAAAAAGGGCCTGTTCCACATAGCCCTCAATCCGGGAAAGTTCCCCCTCCAGCCCCCTGGAAACCTCATTTTTATTGTTTTCTATCATCAGCCGGCTGGAAGCGATGGGGGTTTTTACTTCGTGTACCCATGTCTCAATATATTCCCGGTATTCGCTGGAAGAGCGGCGGTATTCCCCAAGTTTGTCATTCATGGACTTATCTACCTGATTCAAAAGGTCATACAAAAGCTTTCCTTCCAAAAATTCCGGCCGTTCGATCATTTCCGTGATCAAATACTTTTGATCTAAGCTTTCCATCCGGTCTTTCAAATCCCGGTAGAACCCGGCCCTGCGGAAATACCCGTACAACAGGCACACCACGCCTGCCGCCGCCAGGACAATCGCCAAAAAAACCCGGGCCGAAGCGTTCACCCCCAGGGTCCCCAGCATCATGACAACAAAGCCTATGGCCAGCGCCCAGACGACAATGGGAAGGCACTGATCCCGAAGATACGCCGTCCATTTCATACCAGATATCCCTGCCCCCGTTTGGTAATGAGGAATTGATGGACCCCTACCTCTTCCAGCTTTCTCCGCAGGCGGTTGATATTTACTGTCAGGGTATTGTCATCCACAAATTCGTCGGATTGCCATAAATCGTTCATGATTTCGTCCCGGGAAATAATATTTCCCTTGTTTTCCATCAGGAGATGCAAAATACGCATCTCATTTTTGGTTAGCTCTGCCTGCTTCCCCTCAAAGCTGACCACGCTTTTGGAAAGATCCAGCGAAACCCCCTTATGTTCCAGCATACGGGAAGTCTCCTTATGATAGGCCCTTTTTAAAATGGCTGCGATATGGGCCAGCAAAATCTGGGTATGGTACGGCTTTGTGATAAAGTCGTCCGCACCCAAATTCATGCTCATCAGCTCATCCACCTCGCTGTCCCTGCTGGTCACCATAATGATGGGAACCTCGCTTTGCCTACGTATCTCCCGGCAAACATGATAACCGTCAAACTGCGGCAAATTGATATCCAGGAGGATCAAATGGGGATCAGCTTCCACAATCCGGTCTACCATGTGTTCAAAATCATCGGAAACCACCGCCTGATACCCGTATTTTTCCAGCAATACCTTGAGCTGTATCCGGATGGGTTCATCGTCCTCCACAATAAAAATACGGTACATAGTCCGCCCTCTTTCCACGTTTATTTCGGTCTGGATTTAAATGATATAACAAAAAATGTCAATATGCCTGCTCAGGTCAGAAACGCACTTTGGGTTCCACCTATTCCCCTCATATTATACCGTCTCTTCTTTCCTATTCAAGACATCACGATTCTCGGCCCGAATATTACGAACAGGCCCCCAGCCGTCAAAATCAGCGATACTATCAGAAGCAGGATAAACAGCCATTTAGACACGCCCTCATATCTTTGGACAAACGCTTCTTTTGGCTTCTTGGGATTATAAAAAACATCCACGGCAGATCCCAGCGGATATAGCTGGAACAGTGGAGACTGGTAACCACTTGCAAAACTGTTCCGCCGCATCTTCACTTTCAAATGGAGCGGTAAGTTTTCCCTGGTTGTCAGATTGGTCTCGACCCGTGCCTCCGGTGAACCAAATGGTGTGCTGATCCTCACGGCCACACCGCTGCGGAACTTTGGACCGGCCACTTTGTAAACTTTACCATCCACCGCGTATTCTACCAACGGAATATGTATTCCTCCATAATTGATAGCGGAACTTCCCGCCACCCTTCCAACCGTGTGAACCCCGCAACGGCACCCTTTCTTTAATTTTCGCACCCCAAATACGTAAAAACAAATCCAGCACGCCAACGCAAATGCTAAAATATACATTCCCCAAAATAGGTTCCAATTCATCCTCTTCTCCTCCTCTTGTAGATATCTATTTTTGTGATTCACAATATGATCTGTCCCCTAGGATTTTATTATATAGTAACCCGTTTCTAAAAGATAGCTTTCCCGCCAAAAATCTTTTTCCTGTAAAAAAACAGCGTTTCCCATAGCCTTGGAAGGAAATAGGAAACGCCGTTTTTCATCTAGAAAACACTGGTAAAGCGTTCAGGTTCTGGCTAACACAGGGTTAGGAACCCCTTTTATAATTCCTGTAATTGACGGAAAGAATTTTTTAAGGCCGGATACAGCCCGCGGTAAACTTGGTGGTACCGGGCGTATTCCTGGGTATGCTCCGGGATAGGCGGACAGACCCGGTCTGTGCCGATAAATTTCCGGCAGGCGTCTTCCACGCTGGAGAACACGCCTGTCCCCACGCCCGCCAAAATCGCTACGCCCAGGGCGGGCCCTTCTTTGGAGGACACCGTGGCCACCTGGCAGCCGTAGAGGTCTGCCAGCATCTGCCGCCACAGGGCGCTTGTCCCGCCGCCGCCACAGGCCATCATCTGTTCGGGATGAATATCCATCTCCAGCAGGATATCATAGCAGTCCCGCAGGGAATAGGTAACGCCCTCCATCACCGCCCGCAGCATATCCTGTTTGGTATGGATGGCGGACAGGCCGAAGAACACGCCGCGGCAGTCCGGGTCTAAGTGGGGCGTGCGCTCTCCCATCAAATAGGGCAGATACAGCAGCTTGTTGCTGCCCACCGGAACCTGGGCGGCATCCTGGTCCATCAGGACATAAGGGTCGATCCCCATCTGCCGGGCCCGCTCCACATAATCCTGGCAGAACTGATCCCGGAACCATTTCAGGGAAAGGCCCGCCCCCTGGGTGACGCCCATCACATGCCAGCATCCCGGCACGGCGCAGCAAAAAGTATGTACGCGCCCTTTGGGATCGATGCTTATTTTGGAAGAATGGGCGTATACTACGCCGGAAGTACCAATGGTGGTAAAGGCTTTTCCATCTGTTACCACGCCGGTTCCCACAGCCGCGGCCGCATTGTCGCCGGCGCCTCCCACCACTGGGGTTCCCGGAAGCAGGCCGGTAGCCTGCGCCGCCTCTTGCGTGACGGTTCCGGTGATCTCCGGGGATTCATAGACTTTAGCCAGCCACTCCTCGTCGATTTCCAACGCTTTGAGCACTTCCTGAGACCAGCAGCGGTTCGGCACATCCAGAAGCTGCATCCCGCTGGCGTCGGAAACTTCCGTGGCGAACACGCCGGTGAGCAGATAGCGGACATAATCTTTCGGCAACAAAATATGCCGGCATCGGGCATAGTTCTCCGGCTCATGGTTGCGTACCCAAAGGATCTTGGAGGCCGTAAAGCCCGTAAGGGCGGGGTTCGCGGTAATTTGCAGCAGGCGTTCATAGCCCACCCGCTGGGTGATCTCCTCGCACTCCTTGCCGGTACGCTGGTCACACCAGAGGATAGCGGGACGGATTACCCGATTTTGCCCATCCAGCATGACCAGCCCGTGCATCTGGCCGGACAGCCCAATCCCCCGGATATCCTTAGGATCTACTCCAGAAGCTTTGATGACTTCCCGGATCGTGGAAAACGCCGCTTCCTTCCAGTGGAGTGGGTCCTGCTCCGCCCATCCGTTCTGAGGCTGGGACAGGGGGTATTCCTGGGAGGATGAGGCGATAACCCTGCATTGTTCATCAAATAAAACGGTCTTGGTGGCGGATGTACCGAGGTCGATACCAATGAGATAATTCAAAAAGATCGCATCCTTTCTGTTTTCAAAATACAAAGGGAAAATATCCGATAGAAACAGGCGCAGACGGGCCCAAAAGGAACCCGTCTGTCCTATCATCAGGGAAATATCCCCGCCTATTTATTTTACGCCGCGGAACAGGATATTGTTGACCACGCCCTCCAGGTATTCCTGGCGGCCGCTTTCCAGCGCAACCTCCCCATGTTCCAGAGTATACGCTTCCAATTGCTCCAGGGTGGTGCGGCCTTCCACGATTTCTCTGCCGATTCCCTCCTGGAAGCTATGGTAACGGTTGCGGACAAACTCGTCCACGCGTCCGTCTTCCACAATCTCGTAAGCCTTGATCAGGCCCAGGGCAAAGCTGTCCATACCAGTGATATAGGCCAGTGCGATATCCTCATAGGTAAAGGAAGCACGGCGCACTTTCGCGTCAAAGTTCAATCCGCCATTGGTAAAGCCGCCCGCCTTGATTACTTCCATCATGCACAGGGTAGTGGAGTAAACATCGCTGGGGAATTGGTCGGTATCCCATCCCAGCATGGGGTCGCCCTGGTTGGCGTCGATGGAACCAAACGCACCGTTGACCGCCGCGGTGCGCAGCTCATGCTGGAAGGTGTGTCCCGCCAGCGTGGCGTGGTTGGCCTCAATATTCATTTTGAAATCCTTGTCCAGGCCATATTTGCGCAGGAAATTCATGGCCGTGGCTGTGTCAAAATCATATTGGTGCTTGGTGGGCTCCTTCGGCTTGGGCTCGATGTAGAAGTCGCCGGTGAAGCCTTTGCTACGGGCATAATCCACCGCCATATGCATCAGGCGGGCCATATTATCCTGCTCCAGGGCCATATCGGTGTTCAGCAGGGTCTCATAGCCTTCTCTTCCGCCCCAGAATACATATCCCTTGCCGCCCAGGCGGATGGTAGCGTCGATGGCATTCTTGATCTGCGCGGCGGCATAGGCAAAGCTGTCGGCATTGCAGGAAGTTCCTGCACCGTGCATATAGCGGGGATGGTTAAAGCAGTTGGCGGTACCCCACAGCAGCTTAATGCCGGTTTCCTTCATTTTGGCTTCCAGGTATTCCACAATCTCCCAGAAATTCTTGCGGGTTTCCGCAAAATCTTTCCCCTCCGGCGCGATATCCGCGTCATGAAAACAGAAATAGGGGATAGACAGCTTGGTCATAAACTCAAAGGCGGCGTCCGCTTTCGCTTTGGCGCGGGCCATGGGGTCCTCCTGGCCATAGGTGCGCTCCATGGTGTCACGGCCGAAGGGATCGGCTCCTCCAGCGCACAGGGTATGCCAGTAAGACATAGCAAATTTCAAATGTTCCTTCATGCTCTTTCCGTGGATCAGGCGATCCGGGTCATAGTACTTGAAGGAAAACGGGTTGGTAGAATCCGGACCCTCATAAGTTACCTTAGGAACATTGGGAAAATAATTCATAGTCGTAACCTCCATTATAAGTTTTCCAGTATTTTAATTTCATTTTTGACAAAATAGTATTCCTTTTCGGGTTTTAAACCGCTGACCAGATAATTAAACGCCAGATGTACCGATTTATTCCCCTGGGTAAACGGCTGTTGGCAGATGGTGGCCTGGATAATCCCTTTTTTTATCATCTCTACCGAGGCAGGCGTACTGTCAAAACAGATAATATTCATCCGGTCCTCTAAATGGAGGGACATCACAGCACGGCAGACACCGTAAACCCCGCCGGCTACAATAAAAATAGCGTCTATTTCCGGGTGGTTCGTGAGCATCTCCTTGGTAACTTCAAACGCCTGAATATCGTCATCATCGGTCTGCTCGCAGTCCACAATATGGAAATCCCGGTAACGGCGGTCAATCACGTTCTGGAACCCGGTAATGCGCTGATTATGGCCCAGCACCAGGGTAGAACCTGTGATGACGCCAATATGGGTGGGGGCTCCTCCTGTAATCATTCCTAGCATACCACAGGCGGTCTCCCCCCCCTTGGTATAGTCGCTGCCGATATAACAGATACGCTTGCTGTTCTGAATATCGGTGTTGATGGTAATGACATAGATACCGCTGTCCATCAACTCGTCAATTTTTTGGGCGATCGCAGGATCGCTGATCGGATTCAAAATTAACGCATTGATTTTGGGTCGGATTTCTTCAATCGCCTCTAACTGCTGCTGGACATTATACCCTTTTAAAGTTTTCAGGATCACTTTTGTACCATAACCGGCAATTTCAGTCTCTGCCCGGCGGATACCGCGCAGGACATCATCAAAAAAAGCGTTTCCCTCCGACGCCAGAACAACGCCTATCGCCAGTTCCTTCCGGTTTGCCGCCAACACTTTGCCAGCCATGTTAGGGACATATCCCAGTTCTTCAGCGATTTTGCGGATCATTTGCTCGGTTTCCTTTTTTACTTTTCCTCGGTTGTTGAGTACCCGATCCACAGTGCCCCGGGAGACACCGCACATCTCGGCAATCTGCTTGATGGTGACTGCCATCCTAAATGCTCCCCCCGTTTTCTTTCATCCAGAGTTTATTGCGTTCTTCTTAATGTGCTCCTGCACAGTTATAAAATTATTGTATTGTTTTCCTATAGGTAAGTCAACCATTAGAATCAAAATCTTCTTTTTTTGTTCAGTAATGCATAAAACTATTTCTTAGATTTATATAAGTTATTTAATTTTCTTTTTCATAGGCCCTTTCATCATCCAACATTGCACACAAAAATGTCACATTGCACATTTTTTAATATTTTAAAGCCCTTTGAGTCTTTGCGTTGTTTTTAATGTTCTCGGGCACAAATCAAAAAAAATTTTATTTTTTTGACAACAAACAAAAATATAACAAATGCGCATTTTTCCCTTGACAATTCTAAAATTTAGGGATATTATTGTACTATACTAATAATACAATAGTACAAGGAGAGGATTCCATGACATGGGAATTAAAAGCGGACCGTCCCATTTACATACAGCTGATCGAACAGATTGAGCTAAGAATTGTATCGGGTATGTACGCCGCCGGAGACAAACTGCCGCCGGTGCGGGATCTTGCGGCGCAGGCGGCTGTTAACCCCAATACCATGCAGAAAGCCCTGGCGGAGCTGGAGCGCAACGGCCTGGTATATTCCCAGCGGACCAGCGGCAGATTTATCACGGAGGATGAGAACATGATTCAGCAAACCAAAGAGAACCTGGCCAAAGAACAGATCACAACCTTCCTGAAAAAAATGGAACAGCTGGGTTTCAGCAAAGAAGAGACCATCTCTTTGATGGAGCAAACAGAAAAGGGGGAAAAATAGCCATGGCCGCTATTTTAGAATGCCGGGGGCTCACCAAGCGTTATTCCTATCTGGAAGCGCTGTCCCAGGTGGATCTCCGGATAGAACGGGGAAAAATTGTGGGACTACTGGGACCAAACGGCAGCGGTAAAACCACCCTGATCAAGCTGGCCAGCGGCCTTCTGGTGCCTACCGCTGGGGAAATCCTCATCGACGGGAAAAAGCCCGGGCCATCTACCAAGTTACAGGTTTCCTATCTGCCGGAGCGCACCTATCTGAACAACTGGATGAGGGTCTGTGATCTGATTTCCTTCTTTGGGGATTTTTACAGTAACTTTGATAAAGCCAAAGCCTATGAAATGTTGCAGAGGCTGGGGATCAACTCCAGAGACCGGCTGAAAACCATGAGCAAGGGAACCAAGGAAAAGGTACAGCTGATCCTAGTGATGAGCCGGAATGCGGATTTATATCTGCTTGATGAACCCATCGGTGGTGTGGACCCCGCCGCACGGGATTATATCCTCAATACTATCCTTACCAACTATAACAGTTCCTCCACAATTATCTTATCTACCCATTTGATCGCCGATATCGAACAGATTTTGGACGATGTTATCTTTATTCAGCAGGGAAACGTTGTGTTATCCTCTTCGGTAGACGAGATTCGGGAAGGACAGGGAAAATCGGTGGACACCCTGTTTAGGGAGGTATTTAAATGTTAGGAAAACTTTTGAAATATGAAATCAAAGCCACAGGGCGCATTTTTCTGCCTATCTATCTGGCCCTGATCCTGCTGGCGGGTATCAACCGTATTTTTATTGCTTTTCAATTTTTCCCCCAAAACCAGGCTTTATCGCTCATTTCAGGATTTGTTTCCCTTCTCTATATCCTGTTGATCTGCGGGATGTTTGCCCTCACCTTTGTGGTGATGATCCAGCGATTTTACAAAAACCTGCTGGGGGATGAGGGGTATCTGATGTTTACCCTCCCGGTCAAACCCAGCGCGCTGATCCTCAGTAAAATGCTGGTATCCTTTTTATGGATTGTGGTAAGTATCGCTGTCACCATTGTATCCATATTCCTGTTGACGCTGGATCCTTCTGTCATAACGGCTATCGCGACATTTTTCCAAGAGATCGCGGATGTTTTCTTGGGAACACATGGCCAGCAGGTTATTATCTTTATCATCGAGCTGGTCGTCGGCTGTATCATTGGTATCTTCTCTTCTATCCTAATGGTATATGCCGCCATCGCTTTGGGCCATCTTTTTCAGAAGCACCGGGTATTGGCTTCCTTTGGGGCTTATCTTGTCATCATGTTTATCTTACAAGTCATCTCCACGCTGATCCTGAGCATCCCCACCATCCAATGGGTTGCAGAAGCTGGAACCAGCGGTACTATGGCGGTAACCTGGGTCACTGGATGCCTGTTCCCTATTTACATAGTTCTGGATCTCCTTTACGGGGTAGGTTTTTTCCTGCTGACCAAATACATCTTTGCCAAAAAACTGAATCTGGAATAAAAAGGGATCTCTCACCGGTTTTCCTTTTTTGGGATAACCCATTCTGTTGTTTTCAGATTTTCAAACGTTTTTTCGCCTAAAAAGCTTATTTTTCCTATCCGCTCAAGCCGCGGGGGCTCGCCCTTTCTCTGCCGCCAGAGAAAGGGCGGAAAGAGAGCGCAAAAGGGGGGAATCCTGTTTTCCCCCTTTTGAACCCCCCTACAAGGCCGCTGCGGCGGGTCTCCTAAGCTGGCCCGAAGGATACCGGCTAACTGAGCGTCCTCCGTCCGCTCAAATAGCCGGCATACCGTAAGGGTATCGCTCCCTTTCCTTTCTTCTTATGAAGCATACAGAGGGGAAATCACAATTTTTACAAAGCAGAAAAAACAGATACAAAAACTCAAATTTCCTGCTAGACAGCCTTTCCCCTAAAAAAACACAAACGGCATACAAAAGCCGGTATCCTTACAGGCACTCCATGCTTATAAGGATACCGGCTTTCTGCTGTCTTTTATAATTTATTTAGATATGCCGCCGTCATGTTTGTTTTTTCATCTCATCCTACGATGGGACTCCATTCTCTGCCCACTCATACAGCGTATGAAGGGAATACCCTTTTCCCCGTCCTAAAAACAGGGGGATCATGCTCTTATCATGAGGGGCCGTCCCTACAGATTCCAAAGCTCTGAGGCGTATTGTTGAATCGTACGGTCGCTGGAGAACATTCCCGCGTTGGCGGCGTTCATCAAACATTTGCGCCCAAAAGATTCCCGATCCTTATAGTCCTGGATCGCCCGTAATTTCGCCTCTGTATATAAGGGCAGGTCATACAGCAGGAAATAATGGTCCGGGCTGTGCCAGGAAGCCCCTTCCAGCAAAGAGGTGTACAGTTCCCGGAACATCCCTGTGCCCCCGTCGTCAAACGTACCGTCTACCAGGGTATCCACAATCCGGCGGGTCCTTGCGTCATGTTCATAAATCTTTTTGGGATCATAGGTTGCCTTCATCCGGCTGATCTCTTCCACACGTGCCCCAAAGATATAGTTATTTTCCTCCCCAGCCTGCTCCACAATCTCAATATTGGCCCCGTCGTATGTGCCCAGTGTTACCGCCCCGTTGAGCATGAGTTTCATATTCCCCGTACCGGAAGCCTCTGTCCCCGCCGTGGAAATCTGTTCGGAAATATCCGCCGCAGGCATCAGTTTTTCCGCGTAGGAAACGTTATAGTTGGAAACAAAGACCACTTTCATCTTATCGGCCGTGTCTGGGTCCTTGTCGATCAGCTTTGCGATTTCGTTGATATATTTGATAATACCTTTGGCCCGGAAATAGCCAGGCGCCGCTTTGGCCCCAAACAGGAACGCCGTCGGGGTAAAGTCCGGCAATTTTCCCTTTTTGATCCGGTAATAGATATCCAGAATGGAAAAAGCGTTGAGCAGCTGCCGCTTGTACTCATGCAGACGTTTGACCTGGATATCAAACACAAAGGAAGGATCCAAGGATACCCCTTCTTTTTTCTCAATCCACGCGCAAAGCTGGCGCTTCTTTTCCTGTTTGATCCGCTGGAACCGGGCGATGGTGGAAGGATTGATCTGTTTTTCCAATCGCTTGATCTGGCTCAAATCCGTGATCCAGTCCTCCCCGATCAGGTCGGTGATCATTTGGGAAAACTCCGGATTGCAAAGCCCCAGCCACCTGCGCTGGGTAATGCCGTTTGTCTTATTCTGGAAGCGTTCCGGGTACCATGCGTACCATTCCTTGAGCGTATCCTCCTTGAGAATTTCTGTATGGATCTTGGCCACCCCATTGACGTGGCTGGAAGCATAAATGGCCAGGCGGGCCATATGGATTACCCCGCCGGACAGGATTTTCCAGGGTTCCAAGGGATCTTCCTCGGGAACAGGCGGCGCCTCAATTTCTTCCTCTGCCGGCTCAGCCTCCTGTACTATTTTTTCTAAACCGTCTTTTTGCTCCTTTTTGATCTTTTGATCTTTTTCCTTTTTGGGGAGCCTCTTCTGCGGCGGCTCCGGCAAAGGATACCGGGGCCGCCATTCTTGAATCAGCCTGTCATTGATTTTTTCTATCATCTCATATACCTGCGGCAGGACGCTGCGGAACAGGTCGATCCCCCACTTTTCCAAGGCTTCCGCCATAATGGTATGGTTGGTATAGTGGAACGTCTTTTGCGCGATTACAAACGCTTCCCCGAAGGACAATCCATCTGCTTCCAATAGGCGGATCAATTCCGGGATAGCCACAGTGGGGTGGGTATCGTTCAGCTGGATCGCGCAATGGGAAGCGAACTTCTCATAGCCGTCCCCATAGTTTTTATGATACCGTTTGATAATATCCTGCAGGGAAGCGCTGCAAAAGAAATACTGCTGTTTCAGGCGCAGCCTGCGGCCTTCGTCAGTGCTGTCGTTGGGATACAGCACCCGGGAGATATCCTCCGCCGCGTTTTTCTCCGCCACGGCTTCCTGATACCGCTGGTCGTTGAATAAATCAAAATGGAATTCGGTGACAGGCTCGCTCTGCCACAGGCGCAGGGTATTGATATGGCGTCCTCCGTAGCCGATCACCGCCATATCGTAAGGCACCGCCCGCACCGTCTGTCCGGAAAAGGATACCTCTACCGCGTCCTCTTCCCGGCGCACACTCCAGGGGTCCCCTTCCTTCTGCCAGTCATCGGCGCTTTCCGTCTGGTATCCATTGGCGATCCCTTGCTTGAATAGCCCATCCTTATAGCGGATCCCATAGCCGTCCAACGGGATGTTATGGGTAGCGGCGGAATCCAAAAAACAGGCCGCCAGCCGCCCTAAGCCCCCGTTTCCCAGGGCTGCGTCCTCCACATCCTCCATCCGGGTGTCCAAGTCTATTCCCTTCCGGGCAAACAGGCGGCGTGCATCCTCCAGAATGCCCAGGGCATACAGGTTATTGCCCACCATCCGGCCCATCAGGAATTCCGCAGAAAAATAATACGCACGGCGGCGGGAGGCGTGCTCCTCTTTGCTGCGCCGCCAGTCTTCCATAATCCGCGCAGTCACCGCCCGCCCCAAAACGTTGTGCAGCTGTCCGGGGGACAATTGCTCAATTTCCTTGCAATAAAGGCTGTGGGAAAGCAAGGTTACCTGTTCCCACAGAAGAACATTTTTATTATTTTTCATCAGCTTGATCATCTTGACGCTCCATTCTGCCATACAAGGCGGCTAATTTCCGGATCTTTTTTGCCAATGCCGGGGTGGCCGCCCCGGCCTTCATTCTCCACTGCCAATTCCCCTGGGCGGTGGAAGGGGTATTCATCCGGCATCGGGAAGGCAGGCCCAGGAAATCCTGCATCTGGGCCACAGCCAGAAAACTGACGCTGGCGTATGCGGTCCGGATCAATCCCCAATGGTACCCTTCCGACTTGGTAAGACGGCAGTACTGTACCGCGAAATCCTTGTCGGCGGGTTTTGCCGCTGCAAACCAGCCTGCCGTGGTATCGTTGTCATGGGTTCCCGTATAAACGACGCTGTTGGCGTCGTAATGATGGGGAAGATAGTTGCTTTCTTCCCCGGAATCGAAAGCGAACTGCAAAATTTTCATGCCTGGATACCCGGTCTGCCTGAGCAGGCGGTGTACCCCGGGGGTCAAAAAGCCCAGGTCTTCTGCGATGATGGGGATATCCCCCAACGTGTGGCGAAGGGTACGGAAAAAGTCCATGCCGGGCCCCTTTTTCCATTCGCCTTTGACAGCGTTCTCCGCACCGTAGGGAATGGCATAATAATTGTGAAACGCCCGGAAGTGGTCAATGCGGGTAACGTCAAAAAGCCTGGAAGCGTGGCGGAGGCGCTGCATCCACCAGCCGTAATGGGTCTTTTTCAAATATTTCCAGTCATACAGGGGATTCCCCCATAGCTGCCCTGTTTCCGAAAAATAATCCGGCGGGCATCCCGCCACACAGACCGGGCGGCGCTCCTTGTCCAGCCAGAACACTTCTGGATGTGCCCAGGCGTCGGCGCTGTCCAGGGCTACATAAATAGGCATATCCCCAAACAGGCGGATTCCAAGCCCGTTCACGTATGCCTTCAGCTGTTCCCATTGGGTAAAAAACAGGTATTGTACATATTTCCAAAAAGAAATGTCTTCTTTCAGCAAGGACTGATACCGTTCCACACTTTTCTTTTTATGCATCCGGATTCCCTCATCCGGCCATTGGTACCATGCCCTCTGGTCAAAATGGGCCTTTACCGCCATGAATAGGGCGTAATCGTCCAGCCAATCCCTGTTCTTTTTTGTAAAGCGGTGGTAATCTTTCAGATCCTTTTGTTTTCCCTGTTCAAAGGCCCGGCGCAGTACGGTAAACCGGTTGTGATACAAACCCCCGAAATCCACCGCTTCCGGGTCTGTCCCCCAATCTAAATTCTGGTAGTCCTCCGGGAATAACAACCCTTCTTCCGCCAAAAGATCCAGGTCAATCAGGTAAGGGTTCCCCGCATAGGTGGAAAACGACTGGTAAGGGGAATCCCCGTAACCGGTGGGCCCCACCGGCAGCAGCTGCCAATAGGTCTGCCCCGCCTGCTGAAGGAAATCTGCGAACTCATAAGCCGCCTTCCCCATAGTCCCAATCCCATATGGGGAGGGCAGGGAGGTGATATGCATCAAGATACCCGCGTGTCGTGTCATAAACTATTCTCTCATTTCTTTATTTTAGAAGTTTCCTTTTTAGAAACCTTCCAATTTCTTTATTTTTATAGTAGCATAAAGGACAAAAGGATTCAATAGGTTTTGATGCATTCTGTGTATCTTTGTTTGTATCAATTGAATATATTTTGTATAATTTGTTGTTATTCTGCCGATTTATTTTTGACCTATGGTAAAAACTTTGACGCCGATTCCTACCATATGCCTTTCCCTTTTCCATTCTATTATTTTTACAAGAAAACCTCTAGTGAACGAGTTATTTTCTCAGGCCCCAGAGGGATCAGTACTTGCTGATCCCCGGAATGGGTACTGAAAAATATCACCGCATCGCTCGCTCTGCAACTGGTAAACCAGTCATACTTGCCTGTTTAAGGTTTACAGTTATTCTTAGGAGTTTGTGCATTTCCTCTTACTAAATTTTCTTAAGGAAAACAGGTCCATTTCTTTTGCCTTACTGCTGGCTTACACGAATTTATTTGCCAAGGCTTTTTTTATTTACCCCCGGTAGAACCGGGGTTTTCTTAAGCCTAAAAGCAACAAAAAGGAAAGCCCCTTCCATACTCCTGGAAAGGGCTTTTCCTCATCAAATTTTAAACAGCTGGAACTCCTTTTAGCGTTGGGTTCTCTTCTTCAGGAGTACCACGGCCGCCGCGCTGGTCAAGGCCAGCACAGACAATCCTGCGAAGCCGCTGTCCCCTGTCTTGGTGGGAGCTGTTCCTTCTCCCACAGGATCTACGGTATCAAGGGGAGTGCCGCCGGTCACAAAGGTCAGCCCGCTGAGGGCCGCCTGTAAGGTGTGGGCAGCGGTGTCCACTTCCTCTTGGGTGGCGTTGGGGTCGGCAGCGACCGCCTGTGCATTGGACAAAGCGGAACGCAGCATAGCAGCGCTTTTTTCTGTGTATAGGCTTAAATCATATCCCTGGGCGTTTTGGATCATGTCATTGAGGATATCCTTGTTGGGGGCCATCCGCAGGTTGGACATGGCTTCAATCAGGGCATCCGCCGCGGCCTGGATCTCATCATCCCAGGCATTACCACTGTTAAGCAGTTCTTCGCCTTTGGCGAGGGCATCCAAGAATTCCTGCTTGCCCTCTTCTACATAGAGATCAATATTCTCATAGATGGTACAGGCAATATCCACGGCCACTTGCAGGACTGTCTTGTCCCCTTGTTTCCAATCGACTTTGGCCATAGCATCTAACAGTCGTTTGGTAGCGGCGTTGATATCCTCCTGTGTGGCATCCCCATTAGAAAGCATAGCCTTTGCAGCGTCCAAAGCGGCGTTAAACTCTGTGACCACAGCTTCCATGCAGTTATCCAGGGCTCCGCTTTCCTTTAATGTTTCCGCACCGGCGATCACACTCTCGAGAACTTCGGTGACAACTGTGCTGGGAATCTTTTCAAACACTGCAGTGATGGTGACATCCTGCGCCGGCATCACAAAGGAATTTCCCTCTATCGGGGTACCGTTTGCCATCAGGCTGCCTTCCTGCAGCTGATATCCCTCATTTGGAACAATGGTGACATTCACCTGTTCCCCTTCTTTGGCTTCTGCCTTATCCACTTGAATGGTTCCATTTTCCATGGCATCGACAGTAATTTGATAGGTCTCTTCCACGGCAATCTGCTCAAATACCGCGGTAATGGTGACATCCTGGGCCGGCATCACAAAGGAATTTCCCTCTATCGGGGTACCATTTGCCATCAGGCTGCCTTCCTGCAGCTGATATCCCTCATTTGGAACGACGGTGACATTCACCTGTTCCCCTGCCTTTGCTTCTGTCTTATCCACTTGAATGGTTCCATTTTCCATGGCTTCAACCGTAATGTCATAGGTCTCTACAACAATAATCTGCTCAAACACTGCGGTGATGGTCACATCCTGGGCCGGCATCACAAAGGAATTTCCCTCTATCGGAGTACCGTTTACCATCAGGCTGCCCTCCTGCAGCTGATATCCCTCATTCGGAAGAACCGTTACCGTTACTATCTCGCCTTCTGCGGCCGTGGTCTTATCTGCCTGGACCGTTCCATTTTCCATGTCCCCAATGGTGATATGATAAGTCTCTCCCTGGGAGATGGGCTCAAACTCAGCGGTCAGAACCACATCCTCCTCCGGCATGATAAAACTCTTGCCTTCCACAGGAGTTCCGTTGTATTGCAGGGAACCGGCTTTCAATTGATAACCATCGGCGGGGAAAATCCGGATATTGACCTTTGCACCTGCTTCATAATGTTCAGAGTCGACTTCCAACGTACCGTTGGCGATCTCAGGATCAATGGTTAAGTTGTAAGTATTTTCCACTGCGGCTTTATCCACACCATAAACACGGCATTCAAAGATACGGGTGGCGGGATAACGCACGCTGGGCTGGCATCCGTCCGCAACATACAAACGGAAATAGCGCCCTTTCTGGGGTTCCTCAAAAGTATAGTTGGTAATATTCTCTGTATTGCCTCTGTATTCAGCTATGGTCTTCCAATTGGTATCATTGGATAAATAGTCAAAATCTTTCAATTCTTCTTCCGTCACGTCCGGGTCATTGAGCACCTGGAGGGAATAGTTGGAAGAAATATTGATGACATCCTCCACGCCCGCATTGACCAGCTGCCATTTAGAAATAACCTTCTCCGCTCCCAGATCAAAAGCGACCCATTGGTTATAACGACTATTGTCGCCGGGACACCATTTTGTTCCGTCGTTATCGTCGAATATATTCTCTGGTCCTTCGCCTGCCGCCGGTCTGCCGGACGCTCCTAACACCTGAGCGGAAGTGCTGAGATTGACTGGGATGGTGGGATCTTCATAAACCCGATCTGTCACCGTTACGGTCACTGTGGCACTCTTGGTGGCGTCATAAGCAGAAGTAGCTTTCACAACAATTGTGGGAGAAAGCTCGTTGTTGTCCATGGAAAGAACGCCGTTAAGAGAAATGGTGGTATTCTCCCCGGTGGCCCCTTCCACCGACCAGATTACATCATCGAGATTCTCCTGGCCAGCGACCACCTCAGCGGTAAACGCACGGGTAGTTCCCTGCTGTACCTCTACATTCTCGTTGGGAGTAATCGAAACATTTTGAATCTCTGCCGCGCTGGTATCCAGCCCTGATACATCGAAATCCCGGATTGCCACAGCGGCGGTCTCTACAAAGGGTCTCATCTTTTCATCAGAGGGGATCGCCTGCAAAATATTGTAATAAATGTCCTCGCCGGAACCCTCCAGAGCCACAATCTCATAGCGGGGATTGCGCTCGATATGCAGCCGCTCATAAGCAGCTTTGGACAGGTAATATCCGTGAGCCTGCTCCAAGGGGTCGTTGGAGGAAACCACCGCCATGGCCCCGCCGATAGCAGCCGCCATATCATAAAGCTTGTTAAAGGAAGTCTGTGCCTCCTCCACCAGTAAACGGTAAGCAGGATTTTCGCTGTCCTTCAGGGTTTCCAGCTTTTCCACGGAATCCATGATTTCATACATTTTCTCTTTCAGGCTGGCTGCCGCACTGGTGTCGCCGCCTGAATACTGGGAATAGAGCCTTTGCAGATCCATGGGCTCATATTTGTTATTCAAGCTGCCGTATACTACCTTCAAAGCGGCAGCCATTTCCGGGTCATCGGGGATAATGGCATCAAAGCAGTTCTCCCAGTTTTCCTGAGCGTCAAAAGCATTGGGATTCCAGGCGTAATCTGCAACGCCAAAGAACGCCACTTTGGAAGATTCTGAGAAGTTCATGGGATTGGAGAGAATCCCCTTCAGATTGGTGGGGTTAGAATCCTGAGAATAGTAGTAGTTAATGGGATTTGTGTAGTAAACGCTGTCCCGATTATCGTTCACCGGATAATTCCACCAGAAAACAGGGGTACGTCCAATCCAGTTTTTATAGGTGGTCGCGTCAGCGTTGCTGATGCCGGAGAATACATCCCTGCCGGTAAAGCAGATCTCAATATCCGGATGCACATTCTTAAACTTGGGCAAATAGGCAGAAGCGCCGCTTGTCACTGTGGTATACCAGGCCGGTGTGAAGAACAAGGGTTTTATCATATCCTCCGGGGCAGTTCCCTCCTGATTGTACGTCTCATACAATTTCTTCTGCAACGTATCGATGAGATACGCCTGCATATCGCAGGAAGACGCCGCTGCACTGGGTTCAATATCGTCCACAAATACACCGAACTGACGAACGCCCAGCTGATACATATGGTCAAACTTGGTCATCAACCGCTCGATTCCCTCGTTGACGGTCTCTTGATTGGTGAAATCAATGGGCTTCTTCATAGCAGGATGGGCTACCCATACGAAATCCACATTGCACTCCGCGGCCTTTTCCGCGAACTGCTGCATTTCTTCCTGGGTGCGGATCCCTATTTTAGATTCCTCTTCCGTGACCTGTGTGGGATAATCCTCATCCCATTTTCCCAGATGATAGGGATCTGTCTTGGGTCCGTAAAGGAAGGTATTCATCTTGTACTTTTTGGCAAAGTCGAACCAGCTCAGGGTACCGTCCACGCTCCAGGGATAACCGTAGTACCCCTCTACGCATCCACGGTATTTCTGGAAGGAATAGTCCTCAAAGGTGGAGACCTTCAATTTGCTTTCCTTTGTCTGGTCCAGCATCTGTTCCAGCGTAGCCAGCCCATAGAACGCGGCGTCGGTATCCTGACCCAGAATCACGATATCGCCGTTTTCAAAGACTTTGACCACATGCATATCATACTTGTTTTCTCCCTCGGCAAAGACATCCCTCGGGACATCGGCGTGGCTGTCGGCGGCTCCTGTAGAACCGTTGACTCCAATATACAGGTTTGTCATCCCTTCTACCGCCGCTTCGCTATATTGAACCTGTAATCCGTGCTCCGTCAGCACTTCTTCCACACGATTCCGGGTGACCGTATCAATTCCATCCTCTTCCACGACATTCACCGTCTCCGTGATGTCCACAGTGGTGTCCGAATCCGTGACCTTCTGGGGAATCGGATAAATTTGATAATTTCCAGTGGGCTCTTCCGGATCCTCTCCGCCGGCAGAAGAGTTGTAAACACCTACTTCAAAGATGGACACAGAAGGCCACTCCGCCCTGTAATCTGTGATGTAAACGCGCAGATACTGCCCTACGGCAGGGGTGGAAAGATAAACGCTTTCATTTTTCGTAGTGGGGGCAGAATTCCTCTCATATACCGTACTCCACTGGTTTCCATTGTCAGATACCTGGATCTGATAGGAATAGATATTCTGCTGTTCCCATTGAATTTCCACATTATCAAAGGTGACGCGTTCCCCAAAATCAATTCGCAACCATTTTGGGGCTTTCATTATGGCATAATCCGCATTAGAGGCCCAACGGGTGTCAGTGGATCCATCCACCGCCAAATCAGCGGTAAAACTTGTGTTGGCTTCCACATCGCTGGCTGTGGCCGCCTTCTGTAACGCCAAATTATTCTCCGCTGCTCTGGCGGAAATGGAATAGAAGTCGCTGGTTCCCTCATAAATGGGCTGTGCCGCGGCGGACGTAACCATGGTCATTGTCATGCACAGGGCCAAAGCCGCCCCGACCGCGCGTTTGAGTATCTTTTTCAACATGTTTCCTCCTTTATCCTTTTATTTCCTTTCTTGTTCACCAAAAAGTCTACTGCCACCCGCTTTCTCTTTCTATATTTTGCCAATTCTATTGTCTTTATGATATATCTAAACAATAGAAAAGTCAACAAAAAACCTGCTTATTTCAACTAATATTTTCCAATACGTAAATTATTATTGTATATTTTTTATTTTTCTTATATTTCTTTATTTATAAAAAAACAGGATAGCCCTTTTCTTCATAGAAAGGCTATCCTGTCAGACTGTCAAAAAAGCAGGTCCCCTTGGTAAATCGCACAGGTCGGGAGAATAGGGAATCCCTCACCAAGGGTTCCCACGGCCAAACCATCTCCCGGACTGTTCAGTCTCCCCCCTGATCTTTTGGGAATCAGGAGGGTTTTGGTTATGGCAATCGACGGGGAAGGGCTCCGCCCCCCACCCGTGGTCATTTTTATCTCTTTATCAGAAAATTATTGGATTTCCAGAGGCTGCGCTACTTCGATCAATTTATCCGTCTCCCTCTGGATATTCTGTATATCCGCGTCATCCACCAGCCCGACCACCTGACCGTCCATCATCAGGAACCACTGGCTGTTATCCCTTTGGATAAAAGACAGGGTATGCTGGGAAGTATCTGTAAATCCCTGGTAAGCAAAAGAAAGGGCGGGATCCCTCTGCGGGATTTCCTCCGTGTCTCCGCTCAAGCTTAATGCAGAGAGGTCCTCCAACAAACGGCTGTAGCGGGCATACCCCATGTCTTCCCCTTGGGCGTTGGTGACTGTATACTGGTAGTAGTCGGTACTCTCTGTGGATTTCTCCTCATCCTTTTCCCGGGAAAGCGTCAAAGACAGGGACTGTTCCCCGGAAACAATCGTAATCGACTGTGTGTCTTCAGCGGTCAGGGAAACCACTGATTTTTCCCGCAGCAAATAGCGGGAGGTGGTAAACCACATATCCACATCCTCTAAGGAAACTTCATATACAATGCTCCGGCCATCCCGCATTAGATAAACGGTATCATCATCTTTTGGAGATGCATACAGGGTGACGGGCTCCCCATTGACAGTATACTGTACCGCCGCCTGGGGGCTTATCAACCCGTATTTTTTAAGTGCTGTTTCATCTGGAAAAACAGCTATTGCATTTTCGGCGGTCAGCCCTTTTAGCGCAGTGGTAATATAGGAAACCATGCTCTCATCACAAGAGGAGTGAATGGGTTCTGTCATCTGGAAACTTCCATCCTCCTGTGTCTGCAAAACGATCTTTTGCGGGAAGGAAGTCCCCCAAAGGGAAATATCCCCAAAGGTATACTGGGCAGTGCCATCTTCCGCCTCTTCCTGAGGCGCTTCCACCACTGTCAGGTCCGCGTAAGCAGCGGCGGAACGCAAAAGATGGTGATCCGCCCCCACAATATATACATAACTGGACCCTTCAAGGCTGAGATACCGGGTTTCCTCATCAGAAGGGGCCGAATCCCCTATTAAGCATACCACGGAAGACCCGTCGTTAAACCGCATGGTAATGGTGGCGAAAGGTTCAGCAAGGCCAAACTCTTCTAAATCATCCACCTCTCCCACTTCCTGGCTGATAACCGGATCCATGATCCCCTGAACTGCATATTTTACTGCATCATGGTTGCAGGGCAAGTCTTGCAATTCCTCCACATAATAGCTTTCCACACCAGGTTCCGTCGGCCGGATGGTATAGCTTCCTTCCCCATTCTCCACAGTCAGGGATTCCAGCTCCCCAATCTTATGATTGGTAAGGTCAACCGTTTCCGGAATTTCGGACGAGGTGGACAGCACTTCTTCCGGCGTTTTGGTCACGATCAATACCACGATCAGAACGCCCAGCAACGCTATGATCCCGCCGATCACAAACAAGCTTCTCTTTTGATTCATACCGTAACTATTCATAGGTGCCGCCTCTTTAGATAAACAAACAGACCGATCGCCAGGATGACCGCTGGAATCAGCAGGGTAAAAATCCCAAGCCCCCAAACATGAAGTTCCGTATCCGTCATCACCAGGTCCACCTCATTGATGGCGGTGGGGATAATCTGGATTTCGGCGGAATCATTCTGGCTGCCTGTCGTGTATTGGAGGAGATCCCGGGTAAAAGCGGCATCTCCAAACGTGGAGGTATCAATAATCCCGCTGGTAAACATGGTGGAACATCCAAAGACCAGCACATTGGACGCATACTCCTTTCCGCTGACCGGCCTTTGTTTCTGCGCCAAAGCCGCCAGGGAATAGGATTTCTTTTCCTCATCCCCAGTAGGCTGATCCACACTGTCCGCGGGGAACAAATAGGAAGTATCGTAACTGGACAACAGGGAGTAAGTATGGATCCCATCCTTCTCGTTAAATAATTTTGTCACCGGACGGGACTGTGGCAGCACCAAATACCCGTAGTCGGCCTTGCCGCCAAATTCCAGCTCCGCGTCATACTGCGCTAAAAGATAAGTATCATTAGAGGAAACCAGATGGGAGGAATCCGATTCCAGCACGATATCCGATCCTACCTGCATCCCCCAGTCGGCCAGGAACGCGTCCAGATTTGGCAGGCTGGACTGGGTGGTGTGGAACGTCACCATGACATTGCGCTCCTGCGCCACGGAATCATCTTCCAAAAACTCCGTAAGCTTTTGCAGCTCCTCTTGGGTGTAATCAGTAGAAGGCGTGGGAAGCAGCACTATCTGGGCCCCCTCCGGTATCTCGTCGGTGAGCAGGGAAAACGTCTGGGTTTGAAATCCGTTTGCCCCCAACACAGTGGAAAGGGTGTCGGTGGGGAGCAACTCGTCATGGCCTGAGGCGATAGCGATCAAAGGAAGTTTGGAAGCGTTGGCCTGATAAATGGCGGATGCCAACGTCCCGTCTACCTTAGAGGAGCTGATGATATTCCCTCTGTCCCCATACTGCACCTGGAACAGGTCGTCTACTGTAAGCACCTGGTAACGCAGCTCGGTCTGTACGATCACGTCCCCTACCATCAAGCTTTCTTCTGGGTAGTTCCGGGCAAATCCGGGATTGGTATCTAAATCGATATAGGAAACATGGATGAGTGGATTGCATTCCTGTAATTTCTGAGCTAAAATTGCCACCTGGCTGTATGTCACCCCATACTCGCTGTATACCAGATCATTGGAAGCGCTTTCCTCATTGGCCAAAATATAGAGGTCGGTATCCATTTGTACCCCCTCCGCTACGGAACGGGCGGATTCCGACAGGGTATTGACGCCGTTGGGGGTGAGATCCACGTTAATGGACGGGAACCGCTGGGTAACCAGCCCTGTCACCACATTCACCAGCACCAGCACAACCAGCACGCCCACGGTAATGGCGGTTGCCACGCTTCCATGGCGGAACCGTTCGCTGTAAAACAGGCCGCGCAGCCTTGTAAAATGTTTCTTCTCTTTGGGATCTCCCTTTGTTTTTTTGCTTCTATGCAAATTAATTCCACCTCCTGCTCTCCAGTTTCCGGGCGGTCAGGAACAAAAAGCCAACCGCTACGCTGAGGAAAAACACGATACTGGAAACATCCAGAATTCCCTTGGCAAAGGGTACAAACCGGCTGCTGAAAGAAGTCCAGCCCACGATGGTCTCCAGCACGTCGTTTTGTAGCATAAAGGCCATCTGGTCAATCACCATCAACACGATCGATACGCCGAACGTGCTGACAGCGGCGATGATCTGGCTCTCTGTCAGGCTGGATAAGAAAATACCGATAGAAATCATGGCGCCCGCATACAGCAGCGACCCCAGGACATTGCCACAGACAATCCCCCAGCTGAGGTCCGCGTAAAAGGAAATCACCAGGCAGGGGAACAGGCTCAAGGCCAAGCCAATGGCATACACCGTCAGCGCGGCCAAAAATTTCCCCGCTACCAGGGAGTACAGCCCTACCTGGGAGGTCAACAGCATCTGATCCGTCCGGTTTTTCCTGTCCTCGCTCATGCTCTTCATGGTGATCAGGGGGATTACCATCATGCCCCACATAAACATCATATTGTAAACGCTGGAAAGGTAATAGGTAGATCCCGAGAGCAGCACCTGATAAAAGTAATACCCAAAGAGGGCGCTGAGCACGCCGATACATACATATCCAATGGGGGAAGAAAAATAGGCTTTCAATTCCCGTTTGGCAATGGCTCTCATTTTTTACCCTCCTTTTCCTTATTGTCCGGGGAAGGGGCTTCACTGGACAATAAGTCCCCAGTTCCTTGGTCTTGAGAAGAGGTCAACTTTAGGAAAATTTCCTCCAAAGTCATCCCCTCCTTGCGCAGCCCCAACAACGGGTATCCCGCCTGGGAGAGCTTCTCAAAAATAACCTCGCGGGGGTCCATCTCCGGCTCCAGGGAAAGGGAAAACTCAAATACGCCTTTTTCGCTCTGGATTCCCCGTTGTACCTGCTGAATGCCCGGTACCGCCGACAAAAGCTCCTTAACTTTTTGCGGGTCCCCCTTGATCTCGGCGGCCAGCTTCCCGCCACCGGATAATCCACGGCTGAGGCTTTCCGTTGTCCCGTCCGCCACAATGCGGCCCTGGTTGATAATCAAGATCCTGTCACATACAGACTGTACTTCCGGCAAAATATGGGAACTGAATACCACGGTATGCCGTTCTCCCAGATCCCGGATCAAGCTCCGGATCTCTGTAATCTGCTGGGGGTCCAACCCTATGGTGGGTTCATCCAGGATCAGCACAGGGGGATCGCCGATAAGCGCCTGGGCCAGCCCTACCCGCTGCTGATATCCTTTGGACAGATTGCGGATCAGCCTTCCCCATACTTTTTGCAGCTTGACCCGTTGACAGATCTCCTCCAAATGTTTCTGCCTCGGCTGCTTTACTCCTTTGAGTTCATAGGCAAATTCCATATATTCCCGGACAGTCATGTCCTTATATAAAGGGGGAATTTCCGGTAAATACCCGATCAGCCGTTTTGCCTGTCGGGGGTGTTCCAGCATGTGGTATCCCCCTACCCGGACGTTTCCGGAGCTCGGGGAGAGATAGCCGGTAATGATATTCATAGTGGTGGATTTCCCCGCCCCATTGGGTCCTAAAAAGCCCAATATTTTCCCTTTTTCCGCGGTAAACGTGATATCCTGTAGGGCCTGTACGCTTCCAAAGTGTTTGCTCAGGTGATTCACCTCGATCATAGAAAACCTCCTGCCGATCATTCCAGCCGCGCGAAACCTATGACGCTGCGCAGCAATTATATTTTAGATATATGAAGTTATCATATCAGATAAGTGTAAATAATTTGTGAAAGAACCGGAAATGTAATAGAAAAATATTTCCCATTCCCCTATTTTTATCTCAAGCGGGAACTGTCAGCTATCCAGGTAACCCGCCATAGGTTTCCCTTTCATTGTCAGGCTTTCAAAAGATTACTTTCCTTTCAAGAAACCTACCGTTATCAATCCGCTCATGCCGCTGGGGCACATCCTTTCTCTGCCGCCAGAGAAAGGATGCAAAGAGAGCGCAAAGGGGGAAATCATGGCTTCCCCCTTTGAACCCCCTACAAGGCCGCTGCGGCGGGCCCCTAAGCTAGCGCGGGAAATATGCCGACTAACTGAGCGGCGTAACCCCGCTCAAATAGCCGGCATACCTTAGGCTGCCGCTCCCCCATTGGTTTCCGTCAGGGGTAAAAAACGAAACCAAGTGTTTCTGTATAAATTTCAGATAAAGCAGCCGTTTCCCCAAAAAGAAAAACAGCGTAAAAAACCGGCATCCTGCAAACTTAAAATGCCCCGATGCCGGTTTTTGTTATTTTCATGATTTCTTTGGGTAAGTTATTGCCATGTTTCCTCTTTACGGTGCGCCCCTATGGAGATATCGCCGCAGCAAGGCTATTTTGATATTCCCGGGTCTGTTCCGGCGTCCCGCCGTTAAACAGGATCGTGCGGTTGGGAAGCCGGATCAACAGGTACGGCGGGTTTTGTGTGTGGACAAAAAGTGTACATTCCCCATAACCGGAAACCTGATAATAGCCCAGGGCATAGGAGGGGGTGGATGCCCCATTGATCCGTCGTTTCTCTGGCAATGTGTCGAGACTTTCCACAGACTGTATTTCCTCGGTGGAAAACGTTGTACCATAAAGGGGTGCCTCTATCGAAACAGTTCGCTGATCTATCCGCATGGATATCTCCTTGCTGTCCAGCTGGAACAGAAAAAATCCCGCCGTAAAAACCATAACAATAAGAATCAAAAGCGCGGCAGCCGTCAACACCTTTCCCCAAAAGGTCGCGAGATTAAATGTGTAGCCCATGCCGGATCGCTTTTCCACCAGCACATGGGAATTATGGGGATTGTTGTAAAAACCGGAAATCCAGAACTCATCTTCATCCATATAGACCGGACAATTCTGAGAAGAGAGGATAGCCTCCTGACCCCGGCGGATTCTGTCCCAAAAATAAAAGGGAATCATCAAAATCAAGATGGAAGAACCCAGGATGGGAATCATGGGCCACAGGCAATAGTCCTCTGGAAAAAACAGGAGAAGCAGGTAGAAAAGGCTGCCCCCTATACTTTGTACATAAGAACAGACCACCCAGCATTTCGACCAGCCGCGCTGGTACAGGCAATTACAGGAACGGTTAACCTGTGTATCCTCGCTGTATACCTGGGCAGGGCGCGTAACCGCCGCCTCATAGGGAATAAAAAATGCAGCGGTAAGGATCAGCGGAATCCAGCATCCCATCCAGGAAAACGGGGCAAACTGCGGAAAATAGAAAACCCCAGCCAGCGGGCAGGCCACTGATACGGTGATTCCCGGAAGAAACCACCACCGGGAAACCGGCATGGTATGTTTGAGTTGGGACACCCTGGTGTCAACCATAACCATATGCCGTTTTCCTACCAGCCAGCCTTCCCGTTTCTTGAGTGCATACAGCCTATGATGGTAATGCCGGTAAATCCACTCCCCGCTCAGGGCAACAGCCAAAATCCAGAACCACAAAAAAAGGAAGGAAAGAAATAGGCTTTCCGGCAACAGCAGAATAGAAAAGGAAAGCGCGGCGATCATGGCAAAGAGCAAGCAAAGATTTCTTCGATAAGCCCGTAGGATACGCATCACCTCCGGGCTTTTCCACGCTTCTTTTGGCATGGTCACTCCTAACACACAATTATGGTTGGGTTTGGCGGAAAACAAAAAAGAAAGCCAGGCCGCAAAAATCACAAGCAGACACATTCCGACAAAAAAAGGATTCATAGAGAGCCCTCAGGAAGTTGGGAAGGGATTTCCGCGGACATACTGTCAAAAATACGGCCGCACAATTCCAGGAAATCCTCCCGTCTGATCCCTTTTAATTCAGATTCCGCAATCAACAGGTTGAGTTCTTCCTCCAATTTTTCCCGGAATTCCCCGGTAATATCCAAGGCGGAACAGACTTTTGCCCCATGCCTGCGGTCAATCTCAATATATCCTTCCTTTTTCAAGATCGCGTAAGCTTTGTTCACCGTCATCGCATTGATCCCGGCGTCCTGCGCCATCTGCCGCACGGTGGGGAGGCTTTCCCCCAGCGCCAGTTCCCCCCGCCCAATGGCCATGACAATCTGATTGCGCAGCTGGACATAGATGGGCGTCTCAGAGGACATATCAAGCCGGATTAACATCGGCGGTCACCACCTAAAATACTTTTTGGCATGGAAAATATAAACGGCTGCCCCGGCGGCCATCACCAGCATCGCGCCCTCGGCAACCCATAAATTCACATACTGGTCGAGAAGGACAACCACAAAGTTAAAGGCTGTATGAGCCAGCAGGGCCAAGAGATACCCACGCAGGGCGTGGCGATTTCGCAGCCCTTCCACAATCAAGAGGGCGGCGAAGATATGGAATGTAACGGCAAACAGCCGCTCTAAAATGGCCACATACACCAGAACCGGGCTAGTAGCGGTAAATTGCTGGATCATCTGCTCCACCGTCTCCGCAGGAAGGGAGGAAAGCATGGTGGACAGGGAACCATTGTTGATGGATACAGCATACATCAGGTTGTTGATCTGGGAAAATCCCACTAAGAACAACACCTCACAGAATCCATGGCCAAGCCCAAAGGAAACCGCGTCCCGGTAGCTGCGGAACCTTTTCAAAATGGCGCAGCCTCCCAGCCGGGCGCTCTCTTCAAACAGGCCGGCACTGAAAGATGTGACCAGCGCAAACAGGAGGAAGTTCTGGGAAAAAGACTGCCATTGCGGGGTCGCGGAAAGAATATTGAGCAGCGGCATCCGCAGGATTACCTGGGAAACAAAAAAGGTCAGAAGCCCCATGGCCAGCGGCGCCGGGGTGATCTTCTTCCGGACCCCCAGCACGATCATCAGCACAATTGGGGCAAGGAAGGTCAGGCACAGGGAAACCATAAAGGAAACCATCAGGGACGTTGAAACCATAAACATTACCTCTCTTTCCCCCTTTTGGGAGGCGAAATCGTAAAACATATCTTTGTATGACTTATTATAATACTTAATGGGTCTAATAGCAAGGGCTACAAAAAGCACGACACCTGGAACTAGCCTGTAGGAAAAAGCAAAGCGCCCGCATTGAAACATAAAAGTTTCGCCCGCCTTTTCAAAGGCGGCGGGGTGGAGGGGCAGAGCCCTTCCCCGCCCATCGCAATGGGCGAAATTTTCCAGATTTCCACAAGCTCAGGAGGGGAGGCCCAACCGTCCAGGGGGACGGTTGAGCCGTGGGGAACCCTGGCGAGGGGTTCCCCGTCCTCCGCCCGCTTGTGTAATTTCCAAACCTACCTATCTTTTTCAATAGGCAAACCCCCGTATATAAAATATTTCCATTCTTTCAAAAGGAAGGATTATCCAGCAAAAAGCGCCCGCTTCTCCCGGCCCTACAAAGATTCGGACCTTGGTATCATTCGGACGCTTACTGTTTCTTACGATTCTTTTTGTGTGCTCCCGGAGGAACGGATAGCGGAAATATACAGTTTGCCGGTATCTGGATTTGTTTTCAATTCATATTCCATATACTTGGCTGGGGATGGCGGGGTATTTCCGGTTTCATCTGAAAAATACGCATCCGCCGGGGAAAGATATCCCACCCGCAGTAGGATGGAATCCCCAGAACGTCGTTCGCTTTCCGTATAGGGCGTGTAACTGCTCTGACTGCTATAGGGCGCCACATGGAATTGATTATCCGTATTGTCAAATGTGAAGAATGTTTCCTGCTTGGGGGTGGCCGGACGAAGCACACAATCCGGGCCAAACAGTTCCTGGCATGCGGCAGTGACATCCCCCAGCGGCACCAGGCTCCTGCCTTCCGCGTCATAGGAGGTATAGCTTTCCGCCCCATTTTGCAGAATGGCATACCACAGGCTGGCCGTCATAATCATGTCCGGGTCCGCGGTATCAATCGTCTCAAAGGGGGCCGGGTCCTGCATGACTACAGGCGCCAGAAAGTCATCGTATTCCCGCAGTTTGCTGTCATTATGAAGGCCGTGGAAGATGGCCTGCCCAATGGTGACAGCCAAAAACACCACGCCCACCAGGGCCAGAGACAGTACCGCCACGCCCACAGGGATCCCATAACGCCGGCGCTTGTGCTGGGGCCTGGCCGCCGCCAGCACCACTTCCCCCAGATGTTCCGCCTCCCCTTTATCCAGGATAGGCTCTTCTTCCTCAGGCAAGTCCTCCTGGGACAAAATTTCTCCCCCGGTCACCAGGTCTTTCTCCGGGTCGGGGTCTTCCCCTGGTTCTTCCTGGGAATCATACGCCTGTTCGTCAATCACAAGTTCTTCCGCCTGATGGTCGAATATCGGATTCTTCCATTGGGCATCTTCCCGGTTTTCCTCGGGTCTTTCTTCTTGTTTCCCTGCCCCCGGGGCCGTGTTCCCTTCCCGGTAATCCATAGAAAAATCCAGGGAACCCTCCGGTTCCTCTTCCGTTTCCGGCACCGAGAGCACATGTTCCCGGTAATCCGCGCGGTATTCCGATACCACGCCCGGCCCGCCGGATTTTTTACGTCTTTTGGCACCCATCGCGTTTCTCCCTTTATCTGATTTGTCCGTCTCCCTGAATGATAAACTTCATGGAAGTCAGTTCGTTAATACCCATTGGCCCTCTGGCGTGCAGCTTTTGGGTAGAAATCCCGATCTCCGCGCCCAGTCCGAACTCCCCGCCGTCGGTAAAACGGGTAGAGGCATTTACATATACCGCCGCGCTATCCACTTGGGCGGTAAAAGCTCTGGCCGCCGCATAATTTTCCGTTACGATACACTCGCTGTGCCCGCTGGAGTAACGGGCGATATGGCTGATAGCGTCCTCCATGGAATCCACCACTTTTACCGCCAGGATATAATCCAAAAATTCCTTGGACCAGTCCTCTTCGCTGGCGGGAATCACGCTGTCCCCCAGAATAGCCCGGGTTTTGTCACATCCTCTGAGCTGTACCTGTTTCTCGTCCAGACGCTCCTTGATTTTCGGCAGGGCTTGTTGGGCGATATCCCGATGAATCAGGATGGTCTCAATGGCATTGCACACGGAGGGCCGGGAAGTCTTGGCGTTGTAGATGATCTCAGCGGCCATATCCAGGTTCGCGTCCTTGTCCACATAAACATGGCAGTTGCCCACCCCGGTTTCAATCACCGGCACATGGGCCTGTTCCACCACCGCGCGGATCAATCCCGCGCCGCCCCTGGGGATGAGCACATCGAGATACTCGGTGAGGTTCATCAGGTCAATGGAGGATTGGCGCGTGGTATCCTCTATCAGCTGGATGCTGTCTTCCGGGATCTCCGTGCCTGCCAGGGCTTCCCGCATCACCTGGGCGATACAGGTATTGGAATGGATGGCCTCTTTCCCACCCCGCAGGATCACCGCGTTTCCGGATTTCAGGCATAAGGCGGCGGCGTCCGCCGTCACATTGGGACGGGCCTCATAGATGATGCCGATCACCCCCAAGGGGACCCGGACCTTTGTGATGGAAAGGCCGTTGGGGCGCACGCCCCCCTCCAACACCTGCCCAATGGGGTCAGGCAGCGCCTTCACCTGCCGCACGCCGTTGGCCATTCCCTGTATCCTCTGTTCCGTCAACGCCAGTCGGTCCAGCAGGGACGCTGTAAGGCCGTTCTTTTCTCCCTGTTCTAAGTCTATCCGGTTGGCCTCCAAAATTTTGTCGCAATGACGGATCAGCGCCTGGGCAATCGCCTCCAGCGCCACGTCCTTCTGGGAGCCGGCTACCGCCAGTTTCCGGGCCGCCTCTTTCGCGCGGGCCCCCATCTGTTCCATTGCTGTCATATGGCTCACCCTGTCCTTTCTCACTATAAACTGTCATTTTATATTGTGTAGGGAAAAACATTTTCTCCCTGGATTTTATCCCCTTTTCCTTTTGTTGCCGTTTTATTTTGCCCGGAACCGGGTACCGATGTCCTTTCCTTCCAGAAGGTCATAGAGTACAGCTGGGTCGTTGCCGCTGATCACATAGCAGTCGATTCCCGCCTCCATCGCCACCACGGCCGCAGATATTTTGGTACTCATACCGCCGGTACCCCGGTTGGAGCCGCTGCCCCCCGCCATTTTCCGGATATTCTCGTCGATATAGCGCACCTCCGGGATGCGCTTGGCGTCCGGGTTTTTCCGGGGATCGGAATCATACAGGCCGTCGATATCCGTGAGGATCACCAGTGCGTCGGCCTCCGCGATATCCGCCACGATAGCCGACAAGGTATCGTTATCCCCAAAGTTGGAGCCTTCCAGCTCGTCGATGGCCACGGTATCGTTCTCATTGACCACTGGAATGATCCCCATGGCCAGAAGCTCCTGGAATGTATTGATAACATTCTGTTTGGAATGGTCGTTGATCATGACATCCCTGGTCAGCAGGATCTGCGCTACTGTATGGTTGTATTCCCCAAACAGCTTATCGTAAATGAACATCAGTTCACACTGGCCTACCGCCGCTACCGCCTGTTTCCGGCTGGTCTCTTTGGGCCGCTGGGATAGTCCCAGCTTTCCAACCCCCACGCCGATGGCGCCGGAGCTGACCAGTATGATCTCCTTTCCGGAATTTTGCAAATCACTAAGCACCTTGCACAGGGATTCAATCCGGTGTAAGTTTAATTTCCCATTTTCATAAGTCAGGGTAGAGGTTCCTACCTTGAACACTATCCGCTTTGCTTCCATATTCGACCTCTTCATAGTATCTAATTTGCTATTGGGGAGCAGGAAATCCCTCTCGCTGGGGTTCCCCACGGCGAAACAACCCGGTGGATTGTTTCGCCTCCCCTCCTGAGCTTTTTGGACTCTGGAGTGTTTCGTCCCCTTCGGAGGATGACCCGGGGGCTCCGCCCCCAAGCCCCCGCCGCCTTTTGAAAAAGGCGAGTGAAACCTTTTATGTTTAAACGCGGGCAGTCAAATTCCTCTTCTAAGGCAACCTCAACGCGCGATGCGCCCGCCGCAGGCGTGAAAAAGGCGGGCGAAAACTTTATATTTTATCTTAAGAAACACGGTTTTTTTCAAACAACACCCGGCTGCGAGGAGCCTACGATACTTTGATAATACGCTTCCTGGTCGGATGGCCCCACCACCGACACGGACAGACTATTGAGATCCAGCAGTTCCCGGGCCGTCTGATTGACAAGTTCCCAGGTGACCTTGCTGATCTGATTCAAAATATCGTCTTCTGAGTCCACCCGGCCGCGCAGGATCTCTCCCCGGCCCATATGCCCTGCCCGGGCGGTGGTATTTTCCATCCCCATTACCAGGTTGGATTTCAGCTGTTCCCGGGCCCTGAGAAATTCCTTCTCTGTGACACCGTCCCGCCGCAGCGTGGAGAGCACCTCCAAGATTTCCTGGCATGCCCTGCGGTCTTCCCCAGGGCTCACCGCGGTCTGGATTTCCAGCAATCCTCCTTTTTCATAAGAAGAGATGCCGCTGGAAATAGAATAAGCAAGGCCCAGTTCCTCCCGGATTTTCTGGAAAAGGCGAGAAGAGGAGCTTCCCCCTAAAATCATGTTCAGGATACTCAGGGCATGCTTCCTGCTATCCCACAGGCTAATCCCCGGCAGCCCCAGAGAAAGATGGGTCTGCTCCTGTTTGCTGTTTTCAAAGGAACAAGAGGGCACATACTCCATAAGGGGAGCGGCCGTTTGTACATTGCTCTGTTTGAGCGCCCCGAACCGGTCTTGTATCTGCCGGAGGAAAGCCTCCCGGTCAAAACGCCCGCAGATCGCCACGACCACCTGATCCGGCGCGTAATGCAGGGCATGGTAATGGAACATCTCCCGCTGCCCTAACCCTTTTAAGGTATCCCGGGTTCCCAAGATCGGCATGCCCATGGGGGAATCGGGCCAGATATGGCGGTACAGGTTTTCCGCCACCCGGTCTTCCGGCTGATCCTCGCTCATGCTGATCTCTTCCGCCACCACGCTTTTTTCCAGTTCCAGGTCCTTGGGATCAAAGCGGGGATTGACCACCATATCCGACACAATGTCGAACGCCTGTCCCACATGTTCCTCCAGCGCCCGGGCGTAAAAACAGGTGAAATCCGTGGTGGTATAGGCGTTCATCTGTCCCCCGATGCTGTCCATTTCCTCGGAAATCTGCAAAGAGGTCCGGGCGGCAGTCCCTTTAAATACCATATGCTCCATAAAGTGAGAAATACCGTTATTCTCTCTGCTTTCATAAACTGGGCCGCTTTTCACCCATACGCCGAAGCTGGCGCTGCGGGCCTGGTCCTGCCAGTCCAGCAAAATTCGCAGCCCGTTTGACAATGTCAGTTTTTCCATACAAGTCCTTTCCTGGGATGCTCTTTTCCATTTATCTTAATTTTTGAATAAAATCCCGTACTTTTTCCTGATTCTCCAAGCTGCCCTCCGGATTGTTATATTCCACCTGGCAAATGTAAGCGTCCGAGGCGGCGATGAGCATCTGATAAATCATGGCTTTCTCTCCCGGTTCCGCGGGGTCGGGTTTTTCCCGCCCCGCACCGCGGAAGAAAGCCTCCCTGGAAATCCATGGGGTGGAGAAATCGTAATCCGGATCCCCATACAGGGCCCTGTCCCCGTCGATGATGGCGGCGATTTGAAAGCCATCCCCCTCCGGCGACGGCTGTACCAAAATATTCCCATCCCACAAGTCCATATGGACAAAATGGGGGATCTCCACCTTTCCCCAAAAGGCACGGTATTTCCAAAGGATCTCCATAATCTGGGAAATCTCCCCCTTTGAAAATATCCCATAAGGCCGGCATGCCTGTTCCAGCTGCTCTGTCTCCGCCTGTAAAAAGTCGTACCATGCGGAATAGCCTTTCCCGCCAACTACGTCCGCCAAGCGCCCGAACGCCGGGCCGGTGATTTTGTGCATTTTAGCGGCATATCTGCCAACCTGTTCATACAGACGGTCTTTTTCCCCTTCCGGAACGCTGTCGTCAAAAATGGGAACACTGGGGATATATTCCACCAACATATAGTCCCGGTCGATTACCCTGCCGCTGGTATCGCACGCCACAACTTTGGAGGACGGTATCCCGTGGAGGGCCAATAGCCGGTAGGCTTCCCGCTCCGCCTGCATGAGCTTGCGTTCATAAGGGAGCACGAGATGCCGGTTCACCGGCCCCATGCGCAGCACATACTTTCCCGGCGGATTGGTGCGGGAGATGAGATACGTGGTGTTAAAGAGCCCTCCCTCCAGCAGGCGGGGCGGCTCCGTTTCCCCGGGCCCCAGGCTTTCCATGAGGACCGCTTTCAGTTCGTGTTCTGTCAGTTCCTGAAAGAGGCTGGATTTCCTGTTAATCACAATATTATACCCCGTAAGCAGCCAAATACTGCTCCATTTTTTCCTTCATCGCGTCGTCAATCACCACTTTGCCCCCTACCTCGACGCCGTGCAGGGTATCGATGATTTCCCGGGTGGTGACGATGGGATAGGTGGGGATACCGTACAGTTTCTGGATCTCCTGCACCGCGGAACAGTCATTTTTGCCCCGCTCCATGCGGTCCACGGAGATCACCAGGCCTGTGATTTCCACCTTGGCCAGGGCTTTGAGCATGGGCACGGTCTCCGCCATGGCGGTGCCTGCGGTGACCACGTCCTCGATGATCAACACCTTATCGCCGTCTTTGAGTTGATAGCCCACCAGGGTCCCGCCCTCGCCGTGATCCTTGGCTTCCTTCCGGTTAAAGCAATAATTGACCTCCACGCCGTATTTGTTGTACAGGGCGATGGCGGTGGCGACAGAAAGGGGAATGCCTTTGTAAGCCGGGCCGAACAGCGTGTCCACATGCTGCAGGCCGTGTTCCATGATGCAGTCGGCGTAAAATTCGCCCAGCTTGGCCGCCTGCATACCGGTCTTATAGTTGCCGGTATTGACAAAGTAAGGGGCGACGCGGCCGCTCTTGAGGGTAAATTCCCCAAAGGTCAAAACATTGGACTGTACCATCAATTCCATAAACGCTTTTTTATAACTCATTTTTTATCCTTCTTTCCTTGGTAACGATGTTCTTTTTTAATATGCAAAAATGGCTGGACCGCCACGCTGTTCCCCGTGGGGGAAGCTCGCAGAATCCAGCCATTGTTCAGCAGTTTTTTGCAGGATACATGAGGCATTCTGCAATATCCGATCTTTTTATTCGTGGTTTCTCGGCTTGTTCAAGTTGGGGATAAAGCCGTTGGAAGCCCGGGGCGCGTCCCGGCGGTCATTGCGGCGATGGTCGTCGCGGCGGGGACGGCGGGGACGGTCGTCGATCTCGTTTTCCGGGGTCAGGCCCTCCACCTCGATCAAAGCGTCCCGGCGGGAGAGGTTCAAACGGCCCTTGTCATCGATCTCAATGACCTTGACGATCACCTCGTCATCCACATTGACCACATCGGTAACCTTTTCCGTGCGCTTGACGTCCAGGCGGGAGATGTGTACCAGCCCTTCCTTACCCGGGGCGATCTCCACAAACGCGCCGAAGTCCATAATCCGGGTCACTCGGCCCTTGTAAATGGCGCCCACTTCCGGGTCCTTGACGATGGTATCCACGATGGTCATGGCGCGCTGGCAGTTATCAGCGTCCACGCCGGAAATAAACACGTGACCGTCCTCTTCAATATCGATCTTGACGTCACATTCCGCGCAGATCTTCTGGATGACCTTGCCGCCGGAACCGATGACCTCACGGATCTTGTCCACCGGGATCACAGTAGACAGCATCTTGGGCGCGTATTTGGAAAGTTCCTCGCGGGGCGCAGGGATACACTTGAGGATAATCTCGTCGATGATATAGTTGCGAGCCTTGTGGGTTTTCTCCAAAGCCTCTTTGACAATGGCCGGGGTCAGGCCGTCCACCTTCAGATCCATCTGGATGGCGGTGATGCCGTCCTTGGTGCCGCCCACCTTAAAGTCCATATCGCCGAAGAAATCCTCCAGGCCCTGGATGTCCACCATGGTCATCCAGCGCTCTCCCTCGGTAATCAGGCCGCAGGAAATACCGGCTACCGGCTTTTTGATGGGCACACCCGCGTCCATGAGGGCCAGGGTGGAGCCGCAGATGGAAGCCTGGGAGGTGGAACCGTTGGAGGATACCACTTCACTGACCAGGCGCAGGGCGTAGGGGAACTCCTCCACCGGCGGGATCACCGGCACCAGGGCGCGTTCCGCCAGGGCTCCATGTCCAATTTCCCGGCGGCCCGGGCCGCGGCTGGGACGGGTCTCGCCCACGGAATAGGAGGGGAAATTATAATGATGCATATAGCGTTTGTATTCCTCGTTGTCGATGCCGTCCAGCATCTGCTGGTCGCTCACCGGGCCCAGGGTAGCGGTGGTGATAACCTGGGTCTGCCCTCTGGTAAACATACCGGAACCATGGACGCGGGGCAGCAGGCCCACTTCCGCGGCCAGGGGACGCATTTCGTCCATGCCCCTGCCGTCCACACGCTTCTGCTCGTCCAGCAGCCACCGGCGCACCACAAATTTCTGGGTTTTATACATGCACTCGTCGATCTTAGCCTCGCATTCCGGATAAATGGGGTCAAAATGCTCGTGGACTTTTTCATAAACGGGCTTTAACCGGGCATCGCGCACGGTCTTATCGTCGGTATCCAGGGCCGCTTTCACGTCTTCCAGCGCGAAAGCCTTGACCGCTTCCAGCATTTCCTCGTCGGGCTCGTTGCTGGGATATTCAAACTTCGCCTTGCCGATTTCCTCCTGCATGCCTTTGATAAACTCGATGATCTTCTGGTTGGCCTCATGACCCGCCATAATGCCGTTGAACATCACCTCGTCGGACACCTCGTCGGCGCCTGCCTCGATCATGGCGATCAGCTTATCCGTGGAAGCCACGGTAACGGCCATCTGGGATTTCTCCCGCTGTTCTTCGGTGGGGTTGATGACGTATTCCCCGTCGATATAGCCCACGGAAACGCCGGAAATCGGGCCGTTCCACGGGATATCGGAGATAGAAAGCGCGGCGGAGGTACCCACCATGGCGGCGATTTCCGGGGAGCAATCCGGGTCCACGGACATCACCGTACACACCACCGACACGTCATTCCTCATATCCTTGGGGAACAGGGGACGGATGGGGCGGTCAATCACACGGGAGGTGAGGATAGCCTTATCGGTAGGACGGCCTTCCCTCTTCAAAAAGGAACCGGGGATTTTTCCCACGGCGTACAGTTTTTCCTCAAAATCCACGGAAAGCGGGAAAAAGTCCACACCCTCCCTGGGTTTGGCGGACGCGGTTACCGCCACGTTTACCACGGTATCCCCGTAGCGCACGAAACAGGAACCATTGGCCAGCTGGGCGATTTTTCCGGTCTCGATTTTCAGCGGGCGGCCCGCGAAATCGGTCTCAAAAACCTTGTAATTTTCAAACATGTTGTTCCTCCTTAAAAATTTTGTTTCAATCAAATGATGCAAAGGGAAACAACGGGTTTAGCAATGAAACCAGCATCCGAAAAGGGTTTCGGGTGTTCGTTTTACTGCTAAAACCATTGGCAGTTTCCCTTTGCCATGGATGAAAAAAAGGGACGCTTACAAAAAGCCTAAAGGCAGGCAGCCGAAGCCGCCTGCCCCTATGACAAACCCAATTATTTACGGATACCCAGTCTCGCGATAATGGCACGATAGCGCTCAATGTCAACCTTTGTGAGGTAGTTGAGCAGATTTCTTCTCTGTCCTACCATTTTCAGCAGGCCGCGGCGGGAATGATGATCCTTCTTGTGCACTTTCAGGTGCTCGGTCAGATCATTGATTCTTTTGGTCAGCAGAGCGATCTGTACTTCCGGGGAACCGGTATCTCCCTCGTGCTGGGCATACTCTTTGATAATCGCGTTCTTTTCTTCTTTCAGCATTGCTTTCACCTCTATCATAGATTTACCCACATTCACAGTAGAAGGCAGGTGAATTCCCCATTGGGGCTTACACCTAGAACCGGGAAAGGGGCATAATTGTTTTTTTATTATAGCATGCTCCCCCTGCTTTGTAAAGATGCAGGAAAGCGCATTTTAAGGGATTTCCTTTGTGTTTTTCCCGACGTTTTCCATAATCAGGAGCAAAACAGATAGGACCAGCAAAAAGAATACAGCAAATTCCCATCCATTGGGAACTCCAGAGAAAAACAAACATATCCCCGCCGTGAGCGCTGATAAAACCAAGCAGGCCAGCGCGGGCAGCCGGCGCCTTTTCCTATATATAAGGAGAACCATAATACCCGCTATACAGAGGATCGCGGTCAAAAAAGGGAAAGGGTTTGCGTACCCCACCGCCGTGAGATCAAAGTAAGAAAAAACCTTCTTAATCTGATTATCCGGCCCCGCAGCGAAAGTAAGGGTCATACTGAAAGGCAACGCCATGAAAACAAGAGCCAAAATCGCACAAAATAAAGCGCCGTATTTTTTCTTCATATCAAGCACCCCTTTCCCTTGTAGGCAACCTCCTATTCTTCCTATATGATTATACCTCTTTTCTCCGCTATTTTGTATAAAAGATAGGAAGAATTTTCTTATTTTTTATAAGTTTCCCCCGCCATTCCATTACAAGCCTTTTAAGTTTCCTTAATCTTCCTTTAACAGAAAAATTCTAAGATAAAAATACAGCGAGGCAATCAGGCCCCTGTGCAATTATCCCATGTTAAAGTAAAGAAAAGCGAGGAATGAACATGAAACGTTTTTTAGCCGCATCCCTGGCTCTGTCCCTCCTGGTGGCTGCCGGCGCTACTGCCGTTAACGCCCAGGTGGAGCCCACCGCTTCCGCCTCTGTCGCTCAGGAAGAAGAGCCTTCCATCAAATCTGTTTCTTTGGGCATTGGTTCCAACGAGCAGCAGCGCACCATCACTTGGCTTTCCCTGAGCGCTACTCCCGGAAAGGTACAGTTAGCCCATAAGAGCGATGTGCCCGGCGGCGATTTCTCCGGTGTTTGGAGCGGCAAGGAATACGACGCGGTTTCCACCCCGGTTGCCGGGACCAACTACTATAGCAATAAGGCGACCGTGGATGTTCTCACCTATGATGAAGATTACCTCTACCGGGTGGGCAATGACGGCAAGTGGTCCGACGTATACACCATCGAGACTTCCGGATCCACCAGCTTTAGCTTCCTGCTGGCGGGCGACCCCCAGATCGGCGCGGGCAGCATGAGCACCGACCCCACCGGATGGGCCAATACCCTGGATTTTATCAATAAAAACCTTTCCGACGCCAGCTTCCTGATCAGCGCCGGCGACCAGGTCAACACTTACAACAACCACACCCAGTACAGCGGTTATACCAACGATGCCCTGGCCAGCCTGACCACCGCGGTTTCTATCGGCAACCATGACAGCTCCAACGGCCGTGACGACAACCCCTTCCAGTCCTACTTCACCATGCCCAACATGGACAGCACCAAAGGCGCTACCGATGCCGGCGGGGACTATTGGTACACTTACAACGGCGTCCTGTTTATGGACCTCAACTCCAACAACCAGAGCACAGCGGAACATAAGGCTTTCATGGAAGAAGCCATCGCCGCCAATCCCGACGCGAAATGGAAAATTGTTGTATTCCACCATTCCGTATACAGCGTTGCCAGCCACGCATTTGACAGCGATATCCTGGCCCGCCGCGACCAGCTGGTCCCCGTGTTCTCTGAGCTGGGTATCGACGCCGTGCTGATGGGCCACGACCATGTGTACACCAGAAGCTATATGATGAACGGCACCACCCCGGATGTGCAGAGAAATGAAGACGGTTCCGCTCTGAGCAGCGTCACCAATCCTTCCGGGACCCTGTATCTCACCGCAAACTCTGCCAGCGGCAGTAAATTCTACACCATGAAGAACAGTGAATTCCCCTTCGCCGCCGTTCAGAACCAGGAGCGCGTCCCCAACATCACCAAGATTGAAATGACCGATACTTCCATGCGGATGATCACCTATCGTGTCAATGACGGCTCTATCGTAGACGATTTCACCATCAATAAAACCCAGGAAGTCATGCCGGAAGCCACCGCAAACACCACCATCACCGCGGAAGCTTCCATTGAGCCCAGCTATAGCATCTCCATCCCGGCTACCATCGACCTGGGCAAGCTGCAAAAGACCGCAGGCAGTACTGTTGTCTCCACTCCGTTCCAGATTGAAGTAAAAGACTTTGTGAAAGGCACGGAATCCGGCCATGTAGATGTTACCGTTGCCCCAGCGGATGCCGCCCGTACTTTCCAGCTCAACAACGGTTCCTCTAATTTGTCCTATAACTTGTTGGATCCCCAGGATCAGGCTCTGACCGTAGGCGGCTTGTTCGCTTCCTTTGATAACGCCGGCGTTCAGAATGGTAAAATCACTGTGGATGCCTCTACCATCGCTTCCGCAGGCGATTATCAGGGAACGGTTATCTTTACCTCTGCTTACGGCGAATAATCGTACCTTTCAAATCTTCATAGCTATCCGGAAAAGGAGGGGGACCGGCTGTCAGCCGGCTTTCCCTCCTAACCGATTTTTCAAAGGTTCCGATTTTTATTGAATAGATCGGTTTGACTTAACGAGAAAGGAATCAATTGCAATATGGAACAGACATCCCAAGCACTTTCCGACACCCTGCTGCGCAAAAAAGACCTCAAAGCCCTTTATCCTAATAAGGATTATCACATTAACGGTGAAATTCTCCCCACCAATCAACAGATGAGTGTCCAAAGTTTGCATGCTCTCCCTCTATGTAACTATCACTCCCATAACCGTCTCATCTACGGAGTGAAGGGGTATTTGCCCAGCGCCGATGGCCAGAGTTATGCTGCGGTACTGTGCAACCGCCTCCCCCTGCGGGCCGGTATCGCGGCGGTATGTGTCTTATTGATAGCTGCGGTGGCGTTTTTCCTCCCCTCCAGCCCCATCCCCACTGCACTGGGGTTAGATCCCAACGCCACGGATTATTCCGACAGCAACGAATTCAATCAAGGAGGCACAGCAGGGGATCATATCGAGATCCCGGGATATAAGTCCATTCCTATCGCCGCAGATTCCACAGAAGTTACTGTAGATTTCCGGAACCCCGAGGCCAACAACTGCTATTTTGTTATCCATTTAACCTTGGAAGACGGTACGGAACTTTACCGTTCCGAACTGATCCCACCAGGGAAAGGGGTTCAGAACATCTCCCTTTCCCATCCACTATCCGCCGGGGAATACGCAGCGACAGTCCGGTATGATACTTATGCAATGGACGGGCAGACCCCTCTCAACGGCGCCCAAATCAAAGTAACCCTTTTGGCGCAGGGAATGGAATAATTTCCTGTATGACTTTATTCATATAAATTGGTGTTTAGACACCGGGCAGGAGTTCTTATGACAGGTTTCAAACGAAAAAAAATTACCGTGACAGATATTATACTGGCAGTTGTCATTATCCTTTTTGGTATCTTTATTTATTGGTTTCATGCGTCCAACCCCAACGACTATCTGCGCTACAACAACTCCACTTTGGGATATGAACGGGCAAAAGTTAATTCCATTACGCAACAGGATCTCACAGAGGACCCCAATGTTCCCGGGCGGTATTATGGAACGCAGACAATCAACGCCACTTTCCTATCCGGCGACCGCGCCGGCCAGACCGCGGAGGTCTTTAATAACCTGAGTACCACCCATAATGTCTTTTTGCAGGAAGGGGATACCTTCATTGCCTGTATTGACCAGCCGGAAAATATAGAATCCTATATCACGGTTTACCAGTACAACCGTGTCCCCGCTCTATTGGTTATGGGCCTGCTGTTTCTCGTCATCATGGTGGTGGTCGGGCGCAGCAAAGGCGTGCGCTCCGCCATTGGCCTGCTGTTTACCTGCGCGGTTATCCTGGGTTTGATGATTCCCATGATCTACCATGGTTATTCCCCCGTTATCACCTGTATCTTTACTGTGCTTGTCACGACGGCTGTCACCCTGTTTTTAATGAACGGCACCTGTTCCAAAACCCTATGCGCTACCTTCTCCACCGCGGCGGGGGTGGTATGTGCCGGTATTGTGTTTTCCCTGTTTTCTGTCTTCCTCCATATTTCAGGTTTTAATACCAGCGATTCCGAGGACCTTATCCTGATTTCCCAGTCCACTGGTCTGCGCATCCAGGACATCCTGTTCGCCAGCATCCTGATCGCCTCCCTTGGGGCCGTCATGGATGTGGCTATGTCGATCGCCAGCGCCCTCTGGGAGCTACATGAGCACAAACCTGAGCTAACCGCCGGGCAGCTCTTCGCCTCCGGCTTACATATCGGCAAGGACATGATCGGAACCATGTCCAATACCTTGATCTTAGCGTTTGTAGGCAGCTGCCTTACCACTGTACTGGTGATGTTCTCCTACCAGCTGCCTTTTGAACAGCTGATGAATTCTGATTTCATCACCTTGGAAATGGCGCAGGGGCTGTCCGGTACCATCGCGGTTATTCTCACAGTCCCCATTTCCTCCCTAGTCTGTTCCTACGCGTATACCAAACTGATAAAAGGTCGCGGAAAGAAGCTTCCTTTTCCACCAGCCCCTGTCCCGTCCCAGGAGGAAACCGATCCTGCCCGCGCCTTATCTAAACATAGCTAATGTCTTGAGGTGACAAAAAGAGCAGAAGCCCATCTGGGTTTCTGCTCTTTTTTAAATGATTAGATACATCAGCGCCAACACGAGCCCCATATCCGCGCCTTCATTTACCAAAAGTAAAATCAGCACCAGGATCATTGTGCGTTCGCTGTCGCTCATCAAAGCGCCAAAGATGTCCTGCATTCCCTTCTGGGGGACAGGTACCATGGGACGACGTTCCGGCGGGGGGCTGGGCGGGCATTCGGGTGGCTGTTCTTCTCTTTCTTGCTCTGACCGGGAATGGTCGCCGGCGGAAGAAGGGCCTCCTGCAAAAAATTCGGGCCGCCGCTGTCCGTGGGAAACCGTGTCCGGGCTGTGCGAACCCTTTTGAGGCGTCCGGGCCCTGGCCTGCATTTCCTGCGCCCGGCGCACCGCTTCCTGTTGAAGCCTCTGCATCTCCTCTGGATTCTGATGGCTGTTCATCTGTTGTTCACCTCATAGCCATTGGAATACCTCTTTCAGCCGCCTGATTTACAGGATACCGCTTTTTTTCAGCAACGGCAGCAGACGGATCATCTGCATCATTTTAATGGATTCATCCAGCCGGTGCTGCCGCTCGTTCCCCAGAAGGGGGCGAAGCGCATGGAGAAGCCGGGTGCTGTCATCATCCTGTTTCAGGGAGGAAAACAAGGGGGCCAGCTTCATCACTGTCTGTAGCGTATCAGTGGGAAGCAACGCGCCGATATCCGGTGTGTTCGCAGGCGGTTCCTCCGGTTCAGGCGCCGGAGGAGGCTGACCAAGCAGACCGGATAACCCCTTTATTTTTTCCAGGCTCTCGGGATTGCTGAGTATCTCGGATATCTTGCCTGCTAGGTCATCCATCTATTATTTCCCCTCTAATAATTTTTTCAAAAGCATTTGAGCCTGGGGAGTTGCCAGCAGCTTTTCCTGCGCATTTTTATCCGACAGGATTTTCTGTACCTTCTGTGCGTCCTCCTGGCTTAATCCGCTGAGCACCTGGGAAACATCTCCTTTTTGAGCGGAGGCACGCAGCTTATTCGGGTCCGTCCCCATCTTCTGCGAGATCTGCTGCACCAGTTGATCCAAAGGCTGGCCTTTTTTGTGGTTTTGATTCTGCATCTTTCATCACCTCCCCTTCCATAATATGTAAAACTACCCATAAGTATGAAAAAATTTTAATAAAATTCTTCAATAGAATAATTTCGATTTACAAAATATAAACGACCTGCTATAATAACAGAAAGTAACAGGAACAAGTCATTTCTTATCCATTTTTGTGAAAGGGGTAACTCTTATGAAAAAATTAATCAGTATGCTGGCTGTCCTAGCTTTGGTCACAGTAAGCGCTGTTTCCGTATGTGCGGCAGGTATCAATTCCAGCGAAAAGAAGGTTCTGGATTATATTGAGGCCGGCGTGGAAGTAAATGGACAGACCGTGACGGTACCAGACAACTACATGGTTCAGGCGGAAAATTACCTCAATACCATTGATCTCACGGAAGATCAGGCCAATCAGATCATCGCCATCGTGGATGAGGCCAAAGCTTATGTAAAACAATATCAGATTACCTCTTTTGAAGGATTAAGCCGCACTCATAAAGAAGCTCTGCTTTCTTTTGCCCAGGAAGCCGCTTCTGTCGTTGGTTTGAAAGTTACAATTGTCAACGGCAATGATGTGGTTATCACTGATTCCAATGGCACCACAGTGGCAACTTTTGAAGCCGCTATCAAGGTGACCGGCGGACAGGCTGATTTCACCAACGCCGCTATCATCGGCGTGGTTATCCTGGGTGTCTTGGGCGCGGCCGCATTCGCCGCCTATAAATACCGCCTGGTGAAGGAATAAGCTGGATGAGACATCATCATCGTAGGAATTATCGGAAGAATTTTATCATTCTTCCGATAATCTTTTTATGTCTTGGATTTTTTGTCCTCTATCTGGCAGTGTCGCCCATTCTGCGGCCGTTCGGCGATATAGCCAGTCTGATTTTCTTAGAGGAAAGAAAAAGTCCCTCCGAGGAATTTGACAGCATCTTTGATTCTGCCGCTGAGAAACCTCCGGTGGAACAAACCGCTCAGGAAACCACCATAGATGCCAGCTCTTTTACTTTCCCCTCTTATGGGACGCATTTCGGCCAGATTTCTATAGAAGGAACTTCCATATCCGCCCCCCTTTTCTTTGGGGACGGGAAGGCCC